>NZ_PIZM01000009.1 GCF_002835465.1 Psychromonas sp. psych-6C06
GTAACTGGTGTCATTTGGGGAATGGGTTTCAGACGTGTCATCTTCCCATCCGTATAATTCCGTACCTTTGAAGCTTGTCAATCGTTTATTTTAAATTACTTTAAAATGTTTTTTATGACTCAAACTCATTGAGCTTGTTGCTTCGGACTTGGTTGGTAACTTGCGTTGCCGTCCGTGTCTGTGGGGTCGCATTATAGGGATTGAGATCACATTAGCAAGCGTTAATTACTAATTATTTCAATTTAATGACTGAGTGAATAATAACTAAACAATGTGAGCTTAATTTCATCAATCATGTCTACTTTGTTCCCTATTTTATTTTTACCTATATAGTAGAGAAAATTTTATTGGAGAATACAATGAGTCAAATTCAGATATTAGTCGGAAGTACATTAGGTGGTACAGAATATGTTGCAGAAGCAGCTCAAGCTTTATTAGAAGAATCTTTTTTTGATACTGCACTACATTTACAACCAGATCTTAATGATATGTCTTTACAAGAAGAGCAAATATGGTTGGTTTGTCTGTCTACACATGGTGCTGGCGATTACCCAGAAAACTTTAAAGATTTTGTTGAGCAGTTACAATCTGTTAATTCGGTATTAGATGGTGTTCGTTATGCAATTGTTGGTATTGGCGATTCTAGTTACGATACCTTTTGTGAAGCGGCAAAAAACTTTGATTATATTTTAGAAGAGATGGGCGCGACACGAATTGGTGAGCGTCTTGAGATAGATGTTGTTGAGCATGCTATGCCTGAAGATAAAATGGAAACTTGGATCCCTACCTTGATCGAAGATCTAAATGAAATAATTGATTAAATATAAATTAAGTTACCCACAGCCTTTTGTGTATAAAGCATTTATAACTACTTAATGGATTATGTTTAAACTATGTGTAAACCTGTGGTTAATTATGACTGTGTATAACTAGCTAAAGTATCCCCTAGTTAAACGCAATTAGATCCACAACTGCACACAGATCAGGATCCAACTTAAGATCCTGATCTTTAAGATCTAATAACCTTTTTACACAGATTTTCAATTACTTAATAAGTATAGTAATAAAAGATCTTTAAAGATCTATATATACTACTAATACTATTGTTTCGATCTTAGTAGTGTCTTATTTCTGTGGAAGTAGGTAAAATATGTTTTTTATTTTTAACTGTAATTTTGGATGAGTAATGAATTACCACGAACATTTTGATGTGATTGTTATTGGCGGTGGCCATGCAGGAACAGAAGCAGCCGCTTCCTCTGCTCGTATGGGCATGAATACATTGTTGTTAACACATAACATTGAAACTCTAGGGCAAATGTCTTGTAACCCTGCCATTGGTGGTATCGGGAAAGGACATCTTGTTAAAGAGATTGATGCATTAGGCGGTCTTATGGCTAATGCGATTGATAAAGGTGGTATTCAATTTAGAACACTTAACTCTAGTAAGGGACCTGCCGTTCGCGCAACACGTGCTCAGGCTGATCGCTTATTGTATAAAGCGGCTATTCGAGAAAAATTAGAAAACCAAGAAAACTTGAAAATTTTTCAGCAAGAAGTCGAAGATTTAATTGTAGAGAATGACCGTGTTACAGGTGTAATTACCAAAATGGGCGTTAAGTTTTCTGCTAGAACAGTCGTTTTAACTGTTGGAACTTTCTTAAATGGTCTGATTCATATTGGTATGAAAAATTACAGTGGTGGGCGTGCTGGTGATCCTGCTTCGATAGGTCTAGCTGATCGATTAAAAGATTTACCTATCCGTATGGGTCGTTTAAAAACTGGAACGCCTGCACGTATTGATGCTCGCTCTATCGATTTTTCAAAACTTGAAGTACAACATGGCGATACACCAATTCCTACATTCTCATTTTTAGGAAAAGCCAGTGAGCATCCACGACAAATTCCTTGTTATATAACTCATACAAATGAAAAAACGCATGACATTATTCGTAACAACTTAGATAGAAGTCCTATGTATGCAGGAGTTATTGATGGCATTGGCCCTCGTTACTGCCCTTCGATAGAAGACAAGATCATGCGTTTTGCCGATAAAAACTCACATCAGATCTTTGTTGAGCCTGAGGGGTTAACAACGCATGAAGTCTACCCTAATGGTATATCGACTAGTTTACCTTTTGATGTACAAATAGACTTCATTCGTTCAATGAATGGGTTTGAAAATGCATTTGTTACACGACCTGGATATGCCATCGAATATGATTACTTTGATCCGCGCGATCTTAAATCTAGTTTAGAAAGTAAATTTATTGATGGTCTCTTTTTTGCAGGGCAAATTAATGGCACAACAGGTTATGAAGAGGCAGGTGCACAAGGCTTATTAGCTGGTATGAACGCAGCGCTTCAAGCACAAGACAAAGAAGGTTGGTGTCCTCGTCGCGATGAAGCATATATCGGTGTGCTTGTTGATGATCTATCAACGTTAGGTACTAAAGAGCCCTACCGTATGTTTACCAGCCGTGCTGAATATCGTTTGTTATTACGTGAAGATAATGCTGATGCACGTTTAACTGAAAAAGGACGTGAATTAGGCCTGGTTGATGACATTCGTTGGCAAGCTTTTTCTGAAAAACAGGAGATCATTGAGAAAGAGTGTCAACGCTTAAAGGAACAATGGGTAAATCCTAATTCAGTTAATGCGACAGAGATTAATGCATTATTGAAACAACCAATGCAACGTGAAAGTACATTAGAAGCGATGATTCGTCGCCCTGAAGTTAATTATATTGATCTTATGAATGTAGAAGGCTTAGGCCCTGCGGTTGAAAATAAACAAGCGGCAGAGCAAGTTGAAATTAAGATTAAGTATCAAGGCTATATTGATAGACAACTAGATGAAATTGCTAAATTAAAGCGTTATGAAGATACAGTACTACCTGTAGAGCTTGATTACTCTGAAATTAAAGGGCTCTCAAATGAAGTAGTGGTTAAATTGAATGATATTAAGCCACAAAGTATCGGTCAAGCCTCACGTATTTCAGGGATCACTCCTGCTGCGATCTCTATATTATTAATATATTTAAAGAAAAATGGTTTAAAGCGAAAGGCAGTTTAAAATGAGTTTATTAGCACAACTTCAAGCGATGTTAAATGAGACTGAATTATCGCTTCCAATAGAACAACAAAATAAGTTAATTCAATTAGTTGAACTACTCGCTAAATGGAATAAAGCATATAATCTCACTTCAGTTAGAGATCCACAGCAAATGCTCATTAAACACATCATGGATAGCATCGTTGTATCTCCTTTCCTGCAAGGTAAACGTCTTATTGATGTAGGTACAGGTCCAGGGCTACCTGGTTTACCATTAGCTATTTTGAATCCAGATAAACAATTTGTTTTATTAGATAGTTTAGGTAAAAGGCTTCGCTTTATTCGTCAAGCTGTATTAGAGCTTGGTCTTAAAAATGTCGAATTCGTACAAAGTCGTGTTGAAGAGTATCAACCTGAAGAAAAATTTGATGTAGTCCTAAGTCGTGCCTTCGCATCCTTGGAAGATATGCTTTATTGGTGTAAACACTTACCTAATAAAACTGGACACTTCCTTGCGTTAAAAGGCCAATTTCCTGAGCAAGAGATAAATATACTCGATAAACAGTTCAAGTTTATTGAGTCTATCGCATTACAAGTGCCTAACCTTGAAGGCGAGCGTTGCTTAGTAAAGGTAGAGCTTGTTGCATAATTAACTATTTAAGTAGGTATTCGTGGGTAAAGTAATTGCAGTTGCAAATCAAAAAGGTGGCGTAGGTAAAACAACAACCTGCGTAAATCTAGCTGCCTCCATGGCCGCTACAAAGCGTAAAGTGTTAGTGATTGATTTAGATCCACAGGGTAATGCAACCATGGGCAGCGGTATTGATAAGTACGAAGTTGCGCATAGTGCTTATGATCTCCTTATTGATGATCTTCCCCTAGATAAAGTTATCGAAAAGAGTACTTCGGGTGGTTACGATCTAGTGGCTGCTAACAGTGATGTAACGGCTGCTGAAGTTAAGTTGATGGAACTATTTTCACGTGAAATGCGCCTGCGTAATGCGTTAAAAAACTATAAAGATCACTATGATTACATTTTCATAGACTGCCCCCCTTCTTTGAATATGCTGACTATTAATGCAATGAGTGCTGCTGATTCAGTTTTAGTACCTATGCAATGCGAATATTATGCTTTAGAAGGGCTAACAGCATTGATTGATACGATCAGTAAGCTTGCTTCTGTGGTTAATGAAGATCTTAAGATTGAGGGGATTCTGCGTACAATGTATGACCCACGTAATCGTCTTTCTTCGGATGTTTCTGATCAATTAAAAAAACATTTTGGTGAAAAAGTCTATCGCACTATCATTCCCCGCAATATTCGTCTTGCTGAGGCACCTAGTTTTGGCACCCCAGTTATGTATTACGATAAATCATCAAACGGCGCTAAAGCTTACCTTGCTCTTGCAGGGGAGATGTTGCGCCGAGAAGAGCAGTTTAAAGAAGCCAGTATTGAAAGTGCTTCCGTAGGATAAAATCATGTTAGGAAAAAAAAGAGGCTTAGGTAAAGGCTTAGACTCATTATTAAGTAGCAGTACGGTAAATCGTAATAAACAAGTCTCTCACGATTTCAATGCAGAAAAAACACAACAACTTATCGATGAAGTAAAAGGTGCGTTACAAGACATTGATGTAGGGTTGCTTGAGCCTGGTAAATATCAACCTCGACGAGATATGTCAGAGCAAGCACTTGAAGAGTTGGCACACTCTATTCAAGTACAAGGAATTATCCAACCGCTCGTAGTTAGAGAAACCGGTCATCAAAAATATGAAATTATTGCCGGTGAACGACGCTGGCGTGCCGCTAAAAGTGTTGGCTTAGAAATGGTTCCCTGTTTAATTAAAAATGTTGAAGATAATGCTGCGATTGCGATTGCATTGATTGAAAATATTCAGCGTGAAAACCTTAATGCGATGGAAGAAGCGATCGCTTACAAGCGTTTACTTGAAGAGTTTGAGCTGACTCATAATGAAGTTGCAAGTGCGGTTGGTAAATCGCGAACCACGGTTAGTAATTTATTACGTTTGAACAATTTAAATACAGATGTAAAGGTGTTACTTGAAAAAGGTGACATTGAAATGGGCCATGCACGTGCTTTATTGAGTTGTGAAGATGAAAAACAGGCTGAATTTGCTGCAATTGTTGCAAAAAAACGGTTATCAGTAAGGGAAACTGAAAAACTGGTAAAAAAATCTAACGAGGTAAAAAAAGTCAATGTAGAGCTACCTCTTTGTGATGATTTTATAAATGTTGTGAATACCTTTCAAGATAAGTTTGGTTTGCAAGTTAGCGCTAAAGCAGACAAAAAGGGAGGAGGTAAACTGGTTATAAGTTATGACTCTCTCTCTGATTTAAATGCTTTAATGGCTGTTGTTGATAAAAATGACAGTAATAACTGATATCAAAACTAAATCACGCATTAATTCGTGTTACAAATTTAACAAAAATTTAAATTTTTAAAACTAAGACATAAGCCGTAAAACGTATCGAAGAAGTGCGCTGAAATATTGCATTGGGTCACTTTGTCGGTATAATTTGCGCATGTTTTAATCTGGGTCATTAAAGTTGTTAATAAAAGAAACTTTTTTGTCACAAATTAAATAATAAAAGGGAATCATAGTGGTTGATAAACTAGCAAAAAAAAGTCAGAAGTCGGGGCTGAAATTGATGGCTTTTCAATTGTTATTTGTGCTAGTGATAGCGCTGATTTCAACAGTGTTTTTTTCTGTTAAAGCTGGATATTCAGCATTAGCCGGAGGAATCACTTTTGTGCTTCCTAATGCTATTTTTGTAATAATGACATTTGCCCATGCAGGTGCCAGACAAACAAAGTTAGTGCTTAGGGGGTTTTACGCGGGAGAGGCTATCAAGCTTTTTTTAACTGTGGTTTTACTCATAGTATTTTTGAAATATGGAACGGTATTATTAGCACCGTTTTATGTATCATTTGCATTATTGGTAGCATCTCAGTGGCTAGCTCCTCTCTTTTTTTACAATAATAACGGGATGAAAAATGACAGCTAAAGATGAAGTATTAACTTCTTCAGCATATATCCAACATCACCTTACTAACGCAAAAATGTGTACGGTAGATGGTGAATTTGCATTTAATTATGCGTGTTCGGATGCTGGTTTTTGGACTTGGCATATTGACTCACTCCTGTTTTCAGTTGGCTTAGGTGTTCTTTTCTTATTAGCTTTTTACAAGATTGGACGTAAAGCAACAACGGGTGTGCCTGGCAAACTTCAATGTTTCGTTGAAATGATGGTTGAATTTGTCAATGACTCGGTTAAAGACTCTTTTCATGGTCGAAGCCCTGTTATAGCACCATTAGCTCTAACCATTTTCGTTTGGATCTTCCTAATGAACTTGATGGATCTAATTCCTGTTGACTTTGTACCTGAAGCCGCCAAGCAATTATTAGGGGTTCCTTACCTTAAGATAGTACCAACAACAGATATGAATATTACGTTTGGCTTATCGCTAAGTGTATTTGCATTGATTGTTTTTTACTCTATCAAGGTTAAGGGAATAGGTGGTTTTACGAAAGAACTAACTATGCAACCTTTTAATCATTGGGCATTTATTCCAGTAAACTTCTTATTGGAAACAATTGCACTAATAGCGAAACCGATTTCATTATCGCTTCGTTTGTTTGGTAACCTGTACGCAGGTGAGCTGATCTTTATTCTGATTGCATTGATGCCTTGGTGGACGCAAGCTGCACTTTCTGTGCCGTGGGCTATCTTCCATATCCTGGTTATCGTGCTACAGGCCTTTATATTTATGATGTTGACTATTGTCTACCTCAGTATGGCACATGAAGATCATTAGTTTTAAAAAAAAATTTTATTAATCAATTTCAATAATTTAAATACTTTTCGGAGAAAAAAATGGATATTATTATCAGCTCTACGGCTATCGCTGTTGCACTTATGATTGGTCTTGCTGCATTTGGTACAGCTGTAGGTTTCGCTATCTTAGGTGGTAAATTCCTAGAAGCGACAGCTCGTCAACCAGAATTAGGTCCTGCGCTACAAACTAAAATGTTCATCGTAGCTGGTCTACTTGATGCGATCTCTATGATTGCGGTTGGTGTTGCATTATTCTTTGTATTTGCAAACCCGTTCCTAGCTCAACTACCAGCGTAATATCGGATCTTAATTAACTAGATTATTAAGGAGCCGTTATGAATATCAACGCAACCCTATTAGGCCAAGCAATCTCCTTTGCGTTTTTTGTTTGGTTCTGCATGAAGTTTGTGTGGCCGCCACTTATCGCGGCGATCGAAGAGCGTCAGAAGAAAATTCAAGACGGTCTAACACAAGCGGAACGTGCAGGAAAAAATCTTGAATTAGCACAAGCTAAAGTTGCTGAACAATTAAAAGAAGCGAAAGCGCAAGCTGCTGAAATTATTGAACAAGCAAATAAACGTGGTGCACAAATTGTCGATGAAGCAAAAACAGAAGGTGAAACTGAACGTAATAAGATTATTACGCAAGGTAATGCTGAAGTTGAAGCTGAACGCAATCGCGCACGTGAAGAGTTACGTCATCAAGTGGCAACTCTAGCAATCGCTGGTGCAGAAAAAATTATTAAGCGTTCTATTGATAAAGACGCAAATAGCGACATTATTGATAAATTGGTCACTGAACTATAAGGATTGAGCTTATGTCTGAATTGACTACCGTAGCTCGTCCCTATGCAAGAGCTGCTTTTGAATTTGCTGTTGATAATAAGTGTATCGATAGCTGGTCAACCATGTTGCAGTTCTCTGCTGAAGTGGTTAACAACCCGGTGATGGCTGAGCTATTAACACGTGATAAAACAGCAACAGAGTTAGTGAACCTATTTCTTAGTGTATGTGATGATCAGCTCGATGAGCACGGTCAAAACTTCATTAAAGTAATGGCTGAAAATGGACGTTTGAGTGTTTTACCTCGCGTCGCTTTATTGTTTTCTGAGTTAGAAACAGCACAAAATATGCAGGTCGACGTTGATGTCGTATCCGCATATGCGTTATCTAGCAAACAGAAAACAGAGATAAGTGAATCGCTTGAAAAACGCCTCGCACGAAAAGTAAACCTAAATTGTAGTATTGATAAGTCGCTAGTTGCCGGAATGGTAATTACTGCGGGTGACTTAGTGATTGATAGCTCTGCTATTGGTCAACTAAACCGCCTTTCAAATACTTTACAATCTTAATGGGAAATTAGCATGCAACTGAATTCCACTGAAATTAGCGATCTTATCAAGCAACGAATTGGAAAATTCGAAGCGGTAAGCGAAGCGCGAAATGAAGGTACAATCGTTTCTGTAAGCGATGGTATTATTCGCATCAACGGCCTTGCTGAATGTATGCAAGGTGAGATGATCGAATTACCGAATGGCAGCTTTGCTATGGCACTTAACCTTGAGCGTGACTCAGTAGGTGCAGTAGTAATGGGACCTTACCGTGACCTTAAAGAAGGTGAAAAGGTAAAATCAACTGGTCGTATTCTTGAAGTACCAGTAGGTAAAGGTCTTCTTGGTCGTGTTGTAAATACAATGGGTGAGCCTATTGATGGTAAAGGACCAATCGAAAACGATGGTTTCTCTCCTATCGAAGTGATCGCACCAGGTGTAATCGATCGTAAATCAGTTGATCAACCAGTACAAACTGGTTGGAAATCAATCGATTCAATGATTCCAATCGGTCGTGGTCAACGTGAGCTTATCATCGGTGACCGTCAAGTAGGTAAAACTGCTATTGCAATCGATGCAATCATTAACCAAAAATCAACAGGTTTATACTCAATCTACGTAGCGATTGGCCAAAAGGCATCAACAATTGCAAACGTAGTGCGTAAACTTGAAGAGCATGGCGCATTAGAAAATACTATCGTTGTTGTTGCATCTGCTTCAGAAGCTGCTGCACTACAATACCTAGCACCATATGCAGGTTGTTCAATGGGTGAATACTTCCGTGACCGCGGTGAAGATGCACTGATTGTATATGATGATCTTTCTAAGCAAGCTGTTGCTTACCGTCAAATTTCACTACTGCTTAAACGTCCACCAGGTCGTGAAGCATACCCTGGTGACGTTTTCTACCTTCACTCACGTCTTCTTGAGCGTGCTTCTCGTGTAAGCGAGCACTACGTTGAGACCTTTACTAAAGGTGAAGTGAAAGGTAAAACGGGTTCATTAACAGCATTACCAATCATTGAAACACAAGCTGGTGACGTATCTGCATTCGTACCAACAAACGTAATCTCTATTACTGATGGTCAGATCTTCTTAACGACTGAACTATTCAATAATGGCGTACGTCCAGCCGTAGATCCAGGTATCTCTGTATCTCGTGTTGGTGGTGCTGCTCAGTGTAAAGTGATTAAAAAGCTTTCTGGTGGTATCCGTACTGCACTAGCGCAATACCGTGAATTAGCGGCGTTTGCACAGTTCGCATCTGACTTAGATGATGCAACACGTGCTCAGCTTGACCATGGTAAAAAAGTAACTGAGTTAATGAAGCAGAAGCAATATGCTCCAATGTCAGTTGTTGAACAAGCGTTATCACTATTTGCTGCAGAGAAAGGCTTCTTAAACGATGTCGATGTTGAAAAAGTATTAGACTTTGAATCATCTTTAATCTCTTACGCTAAAAATGAGCATGCTGAATTCTATGCTCAAATTAATGAATCTGGTGATTACAACAAAGAGATTGAAGGGCAATTCAAGTCGCTTTTAGAATCTTTCGTTGCAACGCAAACCTGGTAATTAATTAACGGCATTAGTCGTTAATTAAGCATTAATTAGGAGTTAGAGATGGCCGGCGATAAAGAAATTAGAAATAAGATCGCGAGTGTAAAAAACACTCAAAAGATCACTGGCGCCATGGAAATGGTTGCTGCATCAAAGATGCGTCGTGCGCAAAACCGCATGGAAAGCACCCTTTCTTATGCAGAAACTATGCGCAAAGTGATTGGTCATATCGCACTTGGTAAACTTGAATACAAGCACCCTTATGTTCTCGAGCGAGAAGTAAAGCGTGTTGGTTATATTGTCATTTCAAGTGATCGTGGATTATGTGGTGGTTTAAACATTAATTTGTTTAAAGAAGTTATTAAAGAGATGGAAGCACACTCAAAAGCGGGTGTGGAAGTTGATTTAACCGTTATCGGTTCTAAAGCAACTAGTTTCTTCGGTAATTTAGGCGCTAATATTATTGCACAAGCTACAGGCTTAGGTGATTCACCAAAGGTTGATGATTTAATCGGCTCGGTGAAAACAATGTTAGATGCTTACGACACTGAACAGCTCGATCGTTTATATGTAGTGAACAATAAATTCGTAAGTACCATGGTACAAGAACCTACTATCAATCAACTATTACCACTGCCAAAAGCAGAAGATGATGAAGCAGTATCTTCACATCTATGGGACTACATCTACGAAGGTGATCCGAAGAAATTATTGGATACGCTATTTGTGCGTTATGTAGAGTCTCAAGTATATCAAGCGGTAGTTGAAAACTTAGCGTGTGAACAAGTTTCACGTATGATTGCAATGAAAGCTGCAACCGATAACGCAAGTGACTTGATTGATGATTTACAACTTGTTGCCAATAAAGCACGACAAGCTGCAATTACTCAGGAGTTATCTGAGATTTGTGGTGGTGCTGCTGCGGTATAAATAGAAATTAGATTTTAGAGGATCAGAGATGAGTTCAGGTAAAATCGTACAGATTATCGGCGCTGTTGTGGATGTAGAATTTCCACAAGAAAGTGTACCGAATATATACAGTGCTTTGAACGTGACTGAAAAAAACCTTACTATGGAAGTACAGCAACAAATTGGTGGCGGCGTTGTTCGTTGTATCACCATGGGTGCTACCGAAGGTTTAAGTCGTGGTTTAGAAGTTACTGATACAAAGAAAGCAATCACAGTACCTGTTGGTACGGCTACACTAGGCCGTATTATGAATGTATTGGGTGAGCCTATCGATGAGTGTGGCCCAGTTGAATCAACTGAGCACTACGAGATTCACCGTGCAGCGCCTTCTTACGAAGAGCAATCGGCATCAAATGAAACACTTGAAGTTGGTATCAAAGTTATCGACTTAATCTGTCCATTCGCAAAAGGCGGTAAAATCGGCCTATTCGGTGGTGCAGGTGTTGGTAAAACAGTAAACATGATGGAGCTTATCAATAACATCGCACTTAAACATTCAGGCCTGTCTGTTTTTGCTGGTGTTGGTGAGCGTACTCGTGAAGGTAATGATTTCTACTTTGAGATGCAGGAAGCAGGCGTTGTAAACGTTGAAGAGCCTGAAAAATCAAAAGTAGCAATGGTTTACGGTCAGATGAACGAGCCACCAGGAAACCGTTTACGTGTTGCCCTGACTGGTCTAACTATGGCTGAGCGCTTCCGTGACGAAGGTAAAGACGTACTACTATTTGTTGATAACATCTACCGTTATACGTTAGCGGGAACAGAAGTATCAGCACTATTAGGTCGTATGCCTTCTGCCGTTGGTTACCAACCAACACTTGCTGAAGAGATGGGTGTTCTTCAAGAACGTATCACATCTACTAAGACGGGTTCTATCACATCTATCCAAGCGGTATACGTACCTGCGGATGATATTACCGATCCTTCACCAGCAACAACATTTGCTCACTTAGACGCAACAGTTGTACTTAACCGTAATATCGCATCTATGGGTCTATACCCTGCGATTGACCCGTTAGATTCATCTTCTCGTCAACTTGATCCATTAGTTGTTGGTCAAGAGCATTACGATGTAGCACGTGGTGTACAAGGTATTTTACAGCGTTATAAAGAGCTTAAAGATATCATTGCAATTCTAGGTATGGATGAGCTTTCTGAAGAAGATAAGCTAATCGTTGCACGTGCACGTAAAGTTGAGAAGTTCTTAACTCAGCCTTACCACGTAGCAGAAGTATTTACAGGTGACCCAGGTATATACGTACCACTTAAAGACACATTAGCTGGCTTTAAAGGTTTAATCGCCGGTGATTACGATGATATCCCTGAGCAAGCGTTCCTATACGTAGGTGCAATTGAAGAAGCTGTTGAAAAAGCGAAAAGCTTATAATAGCTGGAGGTTACTATGACTAAAGCAATGACCACACATTTAGATGTTGTTAGTGCGGAAGCATCTCTGTTTTCAGGGCGTGTTTCTCATCTTTCAGTATCTGGTCAAGAAGGTGAGCTAGGTATTATGCCTGGTCACACACCACTACTTACTGCAATTAAACCAGGAATGGTTCAATTGGTTAAGCAAGGTGGTGGCGAAGAGGTCATTTATATCTCAGGTGGTTTCCTTGAAGTACAGCCCGGTGGTGTTACGGTATTAGCGGATACTGCTATTCGTGGTCAAGATCTTGACAAAGCGAAAGCAGAAGAAGCAAAACGTGCTGCTAAAGAGCAATTATCAAATCCTGGTAAGGATATTGATTTTGCTAGGGTAACTGCACAACTTGCGCAAGCAGTTGCACAGTTACGTGCGATTAAGTTAACACGTAGGTAGATATTTTAACTTTCGTTAAAAAGGCGACCAATAGGTCGCCTTTTTTGTATCTAATTGTTTTTAAGGTTTATGAAAATCATCTTTTATAATACCAAATCCATTAAATAACTGATCAATCTTACTGGTTAAAAGAAGCTATTTCAGCGTTAACGTAAAAGGGGACAACCATTTGCATCAATTTTCGCCTTGAACTAACTCCTTTTTCCTGCGTAATATTTGCTCACTATATTAGCGGAATTGGTATAACGTTAAATTTAATATATTAAATGGATATTAATAGGGTGTTTTTTTATATTTACATTATTATTTTATAACTTTGTTTGTCTAGCTATCATCATCTGTGTTATCTTGCGCCCTTGTCATTTCATAGACATAAAGGTGATTTTTTAACCTTAAACTATAGATAACTTCTAAAATTAAAAGTTATCTTTACAACAAACATATAATTACAGGATTTATATATATGAAAAAGTTAATCGCAATTGCTGCTATCTCTCTATTACCATTCACTCAAGCAATGGCTGACCAAGACATCGGTTGTGGTCTAGGCTCTATGATTTTTGCTGGTAAAGAAGGTAAAGTATTTAAAGTATTAGGTGCTACAACTAACGGTACATCTGGTAACCAAACTTTTGGTATTACTTTCGGTACTTTAGGTTGTGATGGAACTGGTACTATTACTTCTTCGGAAAAATTAGCGTTATTCATTGACGGTAACATGGACAATCTAGCACGTGATATGTCTAAAGGTGAAGGTGAAACATTAGCAACTCTTGCTGAAGTTTGGGGTGTATCTGCACAAGATAAAGCTGCATTCAACGAATTTGCTCAAGCTAACTTCTCAAGCGTATTCACTTCTGAAAACGTTACTTCACAAGCGGTTTTAGAGAACTTAAATAGCTTACTTGCTGCTGACGCGCAACTTGCTACTTACACGCTTTCTTAAGCACTTCTCTATATCTTTATAATAAAAGCCCCGTAAGGGGCTTTTTGTTTAAGTATTATGACTAAAAATAGTAAAATATTAGCGTGTTTACTGACTCTATTATCTACCCCAGTATTGGCCTCATCAAACACTATTACCTCTCTTGCACAACACAGTTATTGGTTGCAACTCGGTCACTATCGAAGTGCCGTATTAAGTGATTGGAAAAGTGAAGTTGATGATAATGCCTTTTTCATTGCGAAAAATGGTAAAAAAGATCCCTTAGCTGAACTTAACGCCACAGTTGATGCTTTTAATGGTAAAGGTTTAACAGCAAAAGAGACTCAGCAAATCATTTGTCGATTTCCTGCCCGTTTTAATTGGTTAAAAACTAAAATAGAAAATAATTGGGGAGAGTTAGATTGCCCTGAAATGCAACAATGGCAAACAACGATTGACCCAGCAGGAATGACGTTAGTTTTTCCTACTGCATTTATGAATAACCCCTCTTCGATGTTTGGCCATACTTTGCTGAGAATCGATGCCAAAGATCAAACTCGTAATAAAGAGTTGGTTGCATTTGCTGTGAACTTTGCTGCACAGCCCGATATGCAAGACAATGCTGCTACCTATGCATTTAAAGGATTAGTGGGTTCTTACCCTGGGCTATTTACTTTAATGCCCTACTACCGAAAGGTACGTGAATACAACGATTTAGAGTCTCGTGATATCTGGGAGTATCGATTAAATTTGACACCAGAAGAGGTCGATAAAGTACTTTTACATTTATGGGAGTTACAATCTGCGGATTTTGATTATTACTTCATTGATGAAAACTGTTCATATCAACTATTAGCATTATTACAACTTGCAAAAGAAGATCTCGATCTAACCTCTCAATTTTCGATGCAGGCTATTCCCTCAGATACCGTCGCAGCCTTAAGAGATAGTCAATTATTGCAAGAGCCGAATTACCGTGCTGCTTTTGGAACTAAGCTATACCACTACTCAGAACAATTAACGGATCATGACTTAATAGTGGCGCGGGAAGTGATGCAAGGTGCTGAACTCGATAGTACTGATTATACGCCTGAGCAACAAGCCGCTATTCTAGAAATGGCCTACGAATGGCTTAATTTTGAATTTTATGATCAAGCCCTAAATCGTGAAGAGATAGCACCACAGTTAACGAAGTTATTGATAAAAAGAAGTAAAATCAAGTTGCCTTCACCGTTATCACAACCTTTACAGCCAGAGGTTTCACCTGAAAAGGGGCATGCATCATCGCGTTTTGGTATTGCTTATACTGGATCTAATCATTACCAAGATCGCGTAAGTGTTGCCTATAGGATGGCTTATCATGATTTATTGGATCAATCTGCTGGATTTATTCCGGGTGCACAGATTAGCTTTTTAGATATCGAGGCGAGTGTTGATAAACATGCAAATAGCCGTGTAGAAAAGTTATACTTAATTGATGCAATGTCGTTAGCCGTTGATAATCGGATATTTGACAGTTGGGCTTGGAATCTACGTATTGGTTATGATCGACAAGCGGATACAACAAAACAAAGTGGTCATTGGTTTACACAAGGTGGTTATGGCAAATCGCTGGGCGACCCTAACCATTTACAAACCTATTTATTGGGCTCTTTTGCATTAAATGCTGGTGATATTACCAACGACACACTCGAAGTTGGTTTAGGTGCTGAGTTTGGTGCGATTTGGCAGGTTAATTCTGTTAATAAAATTGCGTTAACAGGTAATGTTATGTATTTAATCGATTCAGATATCGATTACCACTCACAGATTGATCTCGGCTGGAATTGGTCCTTTGAGCGCAACTGGGCATTACGTAGTCACCTAAAATATCAACAGTGGCGAGAGAACGATAGCCAATTTAAAATCAATCTTTACCATTACTTTTAATTTATTGGGCCTTGATAGCTTTGCATCATGAGTTGCCATTCGGGTAACTCATTTTTACCTTTCTCCGTCAGCTGGTAAATACCTCGCTCAACCTTATCAAACCATCCATAATAATCTTTCGCTAAAAATTGCGTCGCTTGTGGTTCATTAATGGCATTTTTAATATCCGATCCTTTAGCTGAGGGGTTATCAATGAGATATTCAGCAACACGAATGCAACGTTGTCGATATGCCGTTAAGCCAGATTTTTGGCGTGTTGAACCACCCTTTTGAGTATCGCCCTGGCGTAAAGTAAACTCCTTTAATAACGTACCTTGCTTGCGTTTATTTTGTCGTGGCGTGTAATCCTGTGGATCAAAAATAACTTCAACATAGTGTCTTGTTGGTTGCATATCGATAACCATTAAACCAATACCTAAACGTTTAACGAGTTTTTTAATCTGCTTATGTTGTTTTTTGTATATTGTACACTGCTTAGGAATGGCAATATAAACGATATCGGTTAAGGAAAAACGGTCCATTGCTTGTAATAAAAGCGTTAGATTGAGGGTTAATTTAAGCTCGATAATAACTACCTCATCTCCTTTTTTAGCTACAACATCACAGTTAACAATTTCACCTTTTACCTCATAACCGATATTTTCTAGGTAACTTTTTATAGCGGGATAAAGGTCGCTTTCTTGTTGTTTTTTACTACTCATTGCAGATACCTTTAATTATTAGTTGTAGCCTAAGAACCTACTATAATAACTGCCTTTAGCATTGCAAAAAAGTTGCTCGGTATATTAAAAACTTCTCTCCAGTAATCTTACGCTAGTAATAATACCTTTATGCCTAAATATGAAAAAATCAAATATAAGTGAGACGATTGTCGCTGCCATTTTCTGATAGCTTCTGTGGTAGAAGAGCAATCAAGTGTCGCTAAAGATATTAATGATACCGCTTATGAAAATCTGGCTACTGTTAAAGAGATATCAACCACCAGTCAATCTATTCATAGCATTGCCGTTTAAATTTTGTTTAACACAGCGCGTGTTGATTAAGGCAGACGGAATGTAGCTTAGTCATTCTAAGCGAGTGTCGTTTAACAGATAGCAAAACGCCTTTTAATTTTGCATTGCGTGGTATTAAAGAAGTTATTACAGCAATAGCCAACAAATTGTTGCAAAAATAAACTCGAAAGATCAACATATTCTAGAGATTTAAATCGCTTAACCATACAATTTAAATTTCCTTCCTTTTATCGATACATTATGTGCATCTTTTTTATGTTGATATTTTTATTGGCTTTTCCATATTGGCACTAATCCCTATAGAATGGTTATCACAGGCATTAAAAAAATAACAAATTCAGAATGTGAAATTATCCATAGGGAATGTGGTATGTATCAATTGTCTCTTGGGCTAGCCTTAGCCTTTTTATTAACGGCATGTAGTAGCTTGCCGGAAAATAGCAGTGAACCAAGTTATACACTTGATAATTTAGTAAATAATCAGTTAGAGCAAAAAATAATATCAGCTAATCGTGAAATAGGCTTTGCTGATAACGCTGTTACTATGCTGTTATTAGATGATGGTACAGACGCATTTATTGCACGTTTATCACTATTAAATAGTGCTCAAAACAGTGTTGATCTTCAGTATTATCTTTACCATTCAGATTTAAGTGGAAATTTATTAACCATGGCATTGTGGCAGGCAGCTGAACGTGGCGTACGTGTTCGTTTGTTGTTGGACGACATGGATATGGCAGGCAAAGATAAAACCCTCAGTGCACTTGCATCACACCCCAATATTAATATTCGTCTTTTCAACCCTTTTGTTCGTGGCAAAAATCGCTCCAGTCAGTTTGTTTTTCAGTTCGGTGCGATTACTCGACGTATGCATAATAAGTCGTTCACAGTGGATAATAGTATTAGTATTTTAGGTGGACGTAATATTGGAGATGTTTATTTTGGCGCCGATGAAAATACCGTTTTTGGCGATTTAGATGTTGCACTAACAGGGCCTGTCGTGACTGAAGTAAGTCACTCTTTCGATGCCTATTGGAATAGCCCTCTTGCTTACCCTATTCAGTTATTATCAAGCTATGAGTGGGAAGCACAAACAACCGAGTTGATTTCCCAAGCGCTAACACAGAAATGGGAAAATAAACAACAACATGCTTACGTTAAGCAGCTTAAAGCTAATAATTTAATGGAGCTTATACATACCAATCAAGTCAATATATATACTGGAGAGGCTAAGATATTAGTGGACGATCCCGCTAAAATAACTGCTTCAAGATCAAAACAGCAATATCATCTTGCGCCTCAACTTGCACCTTACATCCATGGTGCCGAAAATGAGTTGATTATTGTTTCTCCTTACTTTGTACCAGGTAAGGAAGGTGTTGAATTTTTTGCTGATCTAATTAAACGTGGCATCACAGTAAAAGTATTAACTAATTCATTAAAATCAAACGATGTCATGGTAGTGCATGCGGGTTATAGAAAATATCGAAAAGCGCTCTTAGCTATGGGGGTAAAACTTTATGAAATGGACAGTAAACTGCTTACTTCTGATTATGTTTTTAGCAAAACGGACAACAAAAAATCTTCTATTTGGGGTAAGTCTAAAGCGAGTCTACATGCAAAATATTTTGTGATTGATAGAAAATCGACATTTATAGGGTCATTGAACTTGGACCCACGTTCACTCTATGAGAATACTGAGATTGGGGTGATATTAGAGACAGAAGCGCTCTCTGAAGATGTCGCAGAGCAGTTTGATAACCACATCAATCAGATTGCATTTGAATTGTCGTTGGTAGATAACAACATTATTTGGTCGAAAATAGAATCGGGTGAAACCATCACCTATGATAAAGAGCCGTACAGTAGCTGGTGGGAGCGATTTAAAGTCGGTTTTATCAGTTATCTGCCCGGAGAGTCACAACTTTAAACTGTTAGTGGTATAGATGCCGTTGAATAGGTATAATATCAATCAATTTTTATAATCAACTCGAAGCCGAAATCATGCAAAAATTCGATACAAAAACATTCCAAGGGCTGATTCTTGCACTGCAAGATTTTTGGGCTCGACAAGGTTGTGCAATCGTACAGCCACTTGATATGGAAGTGGGCGCAGGTACATTCCACCCACAAACATTCTTACGTTCAATTGGTCCTGAGCCGATGAGTAGTGCATACGTACAACCATGTCGTCGTCCGACAGATGGTCGTTATGGTGAAAACCCTAACCGTCTGCAACATTACTACCAGTTCCAAGTGGTATTAAAACCTTCACCTAAAAACATTCAAGAACTTTATTTAAAATCACTTGAAGAGATAGGTATCGATACTTCTATTCATGATATTCGTTTCGTTGAAGATAACTGGGAATCTCCAACATTAGGAGCTTGGGGACTAGGTTGGGAAATCTGGTTAAACGGGATGGAAGTAACGCAATTCACCTATTTCCAACAAGTTGGTGGTTTAGAGTGTGCACCAGTAACCGGTGA
The DNA here is from genome assembly GCF_002835465.1 of Psychromonas sp. psych-6C06. Lineage (NCBI taxonomy): Bacteria > Pseudomonadati > Pseudomonadota > Gammaproteobacteria > Alteromonadales > Psychromonadaceae > Psychromonas > Psychromonas sp. psych-6C06. The sequence continues at coordinate 18,949 of NZ_PIZM01000009.1, forward strand.
AATTACTTATGGTCTTGAGCGTATTGCAATGTACATTCAAGGCGTTGAAAGCATTTATGATCTTGTTTGGACAGATGGTCCAATGGGTAAAGTGACCTACGGTGACATTTTCCATCAAAATGAAGTTGAGCAATCAACTTACAATTTTGAGCATGCTGATGTTGATGCACTTTTCACACAGTTTGACCAATGTGAAAAAGACAGCCAAAAATTGATAGCATCAGATCTGCCTCTACCTGCCTACGAGCAAGTGATGAAAGCATCGCACATCTTTAATTTACTTGATGCACGCCATGCCATTTCAGTTACGGAACGTCAACGTTACATCTTACGTGTACGTGCTTTATCGAAAGCAGTAGCCGAAGCGTATTATGCAAAACGTGAAGCGCTTGGTTTCCCACTATGTAAAAATTTAGATAAATAGAGGCTAATGATGTCACAAGAAAATTTACTGATTGAACTGGGAACCGAAGAGTTACCACCGAAATCATTACGCCAACTTGCTGAGTCTTTTGCTAGCAACGTTGAAGCAGAACTTCAAAAAGCGGAACTTGCATTTGAAAGTGTTAAGTGGTTTGCATCGCCAAGACGTTTAGCATTGGTTGTTAGCCATTTAGAAGCAGCTCAAGCTGATAAAATTGTAGAAAAACGTGGACCTGCTGTCAGTGTTGCTTTTGATGATCAGGGGAATGCAACGAAAGCAGCTGAAGGCTGGGCGCGTTCAAACGGTATAACTGTTGCACAAGCTGAACGCCTTGTTACTGATAAAGGTGAATGGCTACTGTTTAAGGCAGAAGTAAAAGGCCAAGAAGTTGCGCAACTCATTCCTGAAATTGCCGCAGAAGCATTAGCTAAGTTACCTATCCCTAAACCGATGCGTTGGGGAGCAACGGCTACTCAGTTTATTCGTCCTGTTCATACTGTGTGTATGTTATTCGGTCAAAAACTGATTCAAGGTGAATTGTTAGGTGTTCAATCCGATCGTACTATCCGTGGACATCGTTTCCTTGGCGAAGCAGAGTTAACCATCAACCACGCTGATGAATATGAAGCACTTTTAGATGACAGCGGTAAAGTCATTGCCGATTATGAGCGTCGTAAAGCGATTATTCGCGAGCAAGTTGAAGCGCTTGCTGCGCATGAAAATGGCGTTGCTGCGATTGATGAAGGATTACTTGAAGAGGTGACTTCATTAGTTGAATGGCCTGTTACCCTTGCGGGCTCATTTGAAGAGAAATTCTTAGACGTTCCTTCAGAAGCACTTATCTATACAATGAAAGATCATCAAAAATACTTTCCTGTTTTAGATAAAGCTGGCAATTTATTACCACGTTTTATTTTTGTTTCGAATATTGTTAGTCGTGATCCTGCACAAGTAATCGAAGGTAACGAAAAAGTTGTTCGTCCTCGTTTAGCGGATGCAGAGTTCTTCTTTGAGACCGATAAAAAGAAAACTTTAGAAAGTCGTCTTGAGTCACTTTCAACAGTACTTTTCCAAAAGCAGTTAGGTACATTAAAAGAGAAATCTGAGCGTATTGCTAATGTGGCAGAAAGTATTGCGCTAAAAATTGATGCTGACGCAACACATGCAAAACGTGCTGGCCTACTTTCAAAAACTGATCTTATGACTGAGATGGTTTTAGAATGTCCAGACGTGCAAGGTATTATGGGGATGTATTACGCGCGTTTTGACGGCGAAGCTGAAGAAGTTGCGGTTGCATTAAATGAGCAATATTTACCACGTTTTGCGGGTGATAAATTACCAACATCTTTAGTTGCTTGTGCCGTTTCATTAGCAGACAAACTAGATACATTAGTCGGTATTTTTGGTATTGGACAAGCTCCCAAAGGGGCTGCTGACCCATTTGCACTTCGTCGTGCTGCTATTGGTTTACTACGTATTATTAAAGATAAAACACTTGATTTAGATATCGTTGAATTAGTTGAAATAGCTAAGACACAATATGTCGGTAAGCTAAATAATGATAATGTAGTGAACGATGTGGTTGACTTCTTATTTGCGCGTTTCCGTGCAACTTATCAAGCAAGCGGCTTCACTGCAGAGCTAATTCAATCTGTTCTTGATCGTCGTCCAACTAAACCCGTTGATTTTGAAAAACGTATTCAAGCTGTTGCTAAGTTCCAAGAACTTCCGGAAGCAGAGCCAATTGCAGCAGCTAACAAACGAATTTCAAATATACTTGCGAAAGTAAAAGGCGAAATCAATATCGATGTTGACAGTAATTTGTTTGAAGAGGATGCTGAGAAAGCATTAGCTGAAAAATTAGGCTCTCTAGAAAGCAAGCTAAGCCCTTTATTTTTAGTCGGAGACTACGAGGCAGCCTTGTTTGAACTTGCTTCTCTACGTGCGCCTGTGGACCTGTTCTTTGATAACGTGATGGTGATGGCTGAAAATGAAGCGGTTAAGCAGAATCGTCTAGCACTTTTAAATCGATTACGTAATTTATTTTTACAAGTTGCAGATGTATCTGTTTTATAAAAAGAGTGGCTTCTTGACTAGGTAGCCCTACTTTATTATTTAAAAGCTCAGTATATACTGAGCTTTTTTGTATCTATTTAACCAATAGTGTTTCACGTGAAACGTTATTGGTTATACCAATAACGCTAATATAGTGATCAAATATTACGCAGGAAAAAGGAGTTAGTTCAAGGCGAAAATTGATGCAAATGGTTGTTCCCTTTGCGAAATTTTTAACGCTGAAATAGCTTCTTTTAACCAGTAAGATTGAACAGTTATTTAGTGGATTTGGTATTAAATAGATTTATTGTTAGTCATTAATTATGAGTTAAATTAATTCATTAATGAAAAAATATTTTGAGCTAACAGCTAACAGCTAACAGCTAACAGCTAACAGCTAACAGCTAACAGCTAACAGCTAACAGCTAACAGCTAACAGCTAACAGCTAACAGCTAACAGCTAACAGCTAACGGTTTCACGTGGAACATCAATAAAATTTAACTAGGAAAGAAAATGCCCTACTCAATATTTGGAAATAAATTTACACAGCATTCTGGCATTACGGAATTGATGGATGATCTTAATGCGGGCGTACAAGGTGGCGATGATATTCTAATGTTAGGTGGTGGTAACCCTGCCTCTATCCCGGCAATTAATGATCGATTAACTGAATTAATGCAACAGTTATTGAGCGAAGGTAATTTAATAAATACATTAGCTAATTACGATGGTCCACAAGGTAAGAATACATTTATTGATGCCTTGGCTACATTGTTTAATGATCTTTACGATTGGGATTTAAGTAGTGAAAATATCATGCTAACTAATGGTAGTCAGAACGCTTTTTTCTATCTATTTAACCTATTAGGGGGGAATTTTAGTTCTGGTAAAAAGAAAAAAATATTATTTCCACTTGCACCAGAATATATTGGATATGCAGACGCTAGTGTTTCTGAAGATGCATTTGTTGCAGTTCGGCCTAAGATAAGCGAGTTAGATAATGGCTTATTTAAATATAATGTAGACTTTGATGCATTAAGTATTGATAAAGATATTGGCGCTATATGTGTGTCGCGTCCAACTAATCCTACGGGTAACGTGTTAACAGATGAAGAGATTGTTCATTTAGATCAATTGGCGCAGGATAACAATATTCCATTGATTATTGATAATGCTTACGGCACACCATTTCCTAATATTATATTTGAAGAAGTCACCCCTTTTTGGAATAGTAATACTATCTTGTGTTTAAGTCTTTCTAAGTTTGGATTGCCAGGGGCTCGTTGTGGCATTGTCATTGCAAATCCAGCTATCATCAAAGCAATGTCGAATCTCTCAGGTATCATGGCACTTTCCCCCGGAGGAATCGGACCAGAAATAACATTGCCACTAGTAAAAACTAAGGAGATTTTAACGCTCAGTAATGAGGTAATTAAACCCTTTTATTATAAAAAATCTCAGCAAGCGATTACTCTATTACAAGAAAAAATTAACACCCCAAATTTTAAAATTCATAAAGCAGAAGGTGCGCTGTTTTTATGGTTATGGTTTAAAGACCTGCCAATAAGCTCTAATGAGTTATATAAACGATTAAAAGCTAAGGGACTATTAATCGTTTCTGGACATTATTTTTTTCCAGGATTGGACCAGCAATGGCCACATACGCAACAGTGTATTCGACTTAATTATGCTCAGGATGATGACGTCGTTTTGCGTGGTGTTGAGATTCTTGCTCAAGAGATTAATGAGCTTTATAAAAGTTAAGTTTACTCTATATAGTGATTCAAGCTTAAAAATAGGTCATAGTGTTTCACGTGAAACTATCATGGAGAATAAAAATGAAAGAAGAGTTTAAAGTTGATGGTAAAGGTATTTTGTACTTCTTAACATCGAGAAAATTAGTCTTAGAAAATAAAAGCAACGTAACTATCTTTGATTTACAACTACTCTGGTTCTTAGTTGCGATGGTTTTCCTGTCAGGTTTTATCGTTGTAGGCTTAATTATAAGCTTGTTGTTAGGCTGTAAAATTAGCATTATTGATACCAGTTCGATGCATGTACGAAAAGATAATGCTAAGTAATTCATATTTAGAAAAATAAGGTATTACAAGACGACCATTTTTAGTTAAAGCATGTGTAAATCAGAGTTGGATTAAGTAGATGCCACCAATAATACATCTTCGTAAGCTTAAGGCGATAGATAAACCCTACGTATTTGAATTGCTATTAGATGCCGAGGTGATGCGTTTTATTGGACCGAGAAAAGCGCTTTCTCGATTAGAAGCGGAGAAGTGGTTTAACACTGAGATGACAACTGCTTATCGTTATGTAGTTGCCTTATCTGCAACAGATGAATTTGTGGGCTTTTGTGGTATGAAAAAAATCGATGGTATAATGGATTTTGGCTATTTTATACGCCAAAAATACTGGGGGAAAGGTTATATACAATTAGCCTGTGAGCTAGTTTTAAATGAGCTCAGTAAATCCTTCGATATTAGCCATTTTCAGGTTTTTATAGCTAATGATAACTTAGCAAGCCTAGCGATAGCCCGAAAGATGAATTGGTTACCACTTCAAGAAGCCAGTAATAATTTTGGTGAAAAAGGCCACTATTTTCAACTGGTACAACATCTGCTAATTGAAGGTGTTTGATGGATATAATTGAAAAGAGCACTGCTATTCATTATCAGTGGGGAGATAACTGTGATGGTTGGCATTTAGTAAAATCAAAACAACTAAGTGTTATACAAGAACGAATGCTAGCCGGTTGTTGTGAATCTAATCACTATCACCAAAATGCAGAACAGTTCTTTTATATTATTTCCGGCCTTGCTACGATGAAGCTTAAGAATAAAACATTAACTCTTAAAGCTGGTGAAGGTGTACATATTGAAGCCGGTACCGCACATCAACTATGTAACGAAAGTGAACATGAGTTGAACTTTATAGTTACTTCAGCCCCACCAAGCCATGGTGATAAACAAGAAATATAAAGGTTAAAACGTAGATAAAAACTAAATTATCTACTTAGATCCCCCCCAATAGTTTACCTGCTTCTTTTCGAGTAGAGCACAATAGAGTAGAAATATCGTCTTCAATATCCATTGTTCGAGCGATTGCAACAGTACCAATAATCATCGCTGTGACTGCCATTACTTGTGCCTTACTACAGTGAGAGTATTTGTTAGCATAGTAATATATTAAATCGTTCATACCTTTATAAGTTTTCGAGTAAGCTATTTTTGCTTCGCTATTTTGAGTCACAACATCAGTAACTAAAAAGGCCAATGGGCAGGCCCTTTCACCTTTTACGTGTTCAATGCTTAAGTAGAAGTCTAATAATTGGATCAGCCATTTTTGATCTGAAATTTGAATTGGTTTTAACTGTGCTAATTGACTATTGTTTGCTGCGAGTTCGATAGCTTTACTATATAACATTACTTTACTATCAAAATGAGCATAGAAAGCACCGCGGGTTAATCCACAATTCTTCATTATGTCGTTAATGGTGACACACTCAAAACCTTTTGTTGTAAAGAGTTGAAAAGCACTCCTGAGGATCCGTTGGCGAGTTTTATCTTTATGTTGTTTGGTATACGGCATTAGCGACTCTTAATATGATCTTTAACATATATAATATGCCATCTATGATAGCTTATTAAGTAAAAGGAGCCTTTCATGGAAAAAGCTAACGGTAAGTGTCATTGTGGAGCAGTAACTTGGGTAGCGACTTTACCAGTAACTACTGTTATTCAGTGCCACTGTCAAAATTGTCGTAAATTACAAGGCAGTGATTACAGTAGTTGGGTTGTGGTAGCGGAAGAAAATTTTAAAGTTAAAAGTGGTATCGCTTGTATATCACATTATCACTTTAATGATCGCTCTCAAAAATCATTTTGCCGGCACTGTGGGAGTGTTGTTTATGGCGTTAATGGCAAACATTTCCCTAGCCATAAATTATTTTCTTTAGGTAATATTATTGATTACTGTGAACAATTAAAGCCACAGCTTTCTGTCTATAAAGAATATGCTGTGCCGTGGTGCAAAAGTTAATAATTTTACTGTTTTAGTTATTTATCCGAGAAGTTGTAATAAAGTGAAATCATACTTACATAATTATTTATGAATACTCGGTTTATGGATGCCAATTTAAAAATATTGTTGGTTTATATTTCTAAAATTGACCAAGTACATATGTTCCACGTGAAACAGGTATGGATATTATATGGAGTTATCAGTACAACTAAAGTTTGACCAATACCCGCACAGGGCGAAGCAGGTATTATTATTATTACGTGAAACTATTTTTGAAGTCGCTGAGTATCACGGTATCGATGATCTGCAAGAAACTTTGAAATGGGGAGAGCCAAGTTATCTTAGTAAAAAGGGAAGCACTGTAAGATTTGATTGGAAAAGTAAATATCCCGATCAATTTTGTATTTATTTTAATTGCAAAACCTCTTTAATTGATACTTTCAAAGAGCTATATGGAGATGTATTTATCTTCGAAGGGAAACGTGCTTTAGTATTCAATTTGAATGCTGACGTGCCTTGGGAACCATTAAAACACTGTTTATCACTGTCACTTCGATACCATAAAATAAAGCATTTACCCTTGCTAGGGGCTTAAATAATCATTCGAAGAAAATGTTTAACCATTCTTACCCCAAATTATAGATAGGTTATTCTTATCGCTTTAATTGTGTTACTAGGCTATTCAAAACCTCACTAATGCTTTTGATCATGTCACTAGAGTCATCGATTTTTTGCATGTTTCTGGTGACCTTTTGAGTGTGTTGTTCAATCGTTTTAGTATTTTGAGCGACTTCATTGATGGTCATCGCCTGCTCTTCAGTTGCAGAGGCGATACTGCTGTTATACACGTATATGTTATCAATTATCTCTGCAACGGATTTTAATTCAACCTTTACAGCTAAGCTATGTTCGGCACAATCAGTTGCTACACGACTCTGCTGTAAAACATAATCATTAGCCTGTTTTGCAGTATTGGTTAGTTGGTTGATAATCGCTTGTATCTCACCAGTAGAGTCAGCTGTGCGAATAGCTAAGGCACGCACTTCATCTGCAACTACAGCAAAGCCTCGGCCCTGCTCACCTGCTCTTGCTGCTTCTATGGCTGCATTTAGTGCCAGTAAATTAGTTTGCTCGGATACATTATTAATCACATCCAATACATTATTAATAGAATGGGTATCAGTACTCAACTTTTCTACTAATTTGCTTAAAGAAAGAATGTTATCTGCAAGCTGTCTTGTTTTGCCGGCTTCAATATCAAGGGCCTGATCAGCTTTACTCACTAATTTAACTGCTTTATCGGTTTGTTGAGAAGTTTCAGATGCATTTTGAGTGACTTCATTAAATGAATTAGATAATTGTCCGATTGCGACAATCACTAGCTCTGTTTGTTGACGTTGTAATTCACTGCTTTGGTTGGCTTGTTGAGTGCGTTTTTGTAGCTCATTGCTCGCAGTTAATGCCTGCTGTGACTGTTGTTGTAGTGAATTAGTCAATGTTGCTAAATACTCTTGAAGGTGCAAACTGCGTTTCTTAACACTTTTAATTTCAGAAAGTTGGCTTTCAATATTAAGTGATTGACTAAAATCGCCACTGGCAAGGCGGTTAAAAAAGGGCGTTAGCTGTCTTATAAAAGCGAGGCTTTTTAGTTGTAAAACAACCATTAAAGTTATCATGATAATAAAAAGTAAAAGCGCGATTGCACCGATTATTTTCACTTTGTTTGTAATTTGTTGTTTTTGTAATTCAACTACAGAAGCAAATTGTGCGAAATTATTAGTTAAATTATCAAAGCTTTTACTGAGATCTAGACGACTTTCTGTTACCGCTTTTAGCATGTTAATCGTATTGACTAACTCTTTTTCATATCGATTACTGAGGCTGTATAGTTCGTCAATATTTAGTAGCGCTAAATCGATAACTTCAGGATCATCAAAGCTAAACTCATCAACTTCTTCGCTTTCTATTACGCCTAAATCAGGTAGCTGATACAGCGATTTGACGCTCTTTTTAATATCATTATTAGCATCGAGCAATGTCGCTTTGATGGACTCATTGTTATCACTTATATAACGTTGCCTTAAATGCCCAACTTTCTGGAGTTGTAGGCTGACAGTTAACAAGATTGTTTGGTATTCACTTTTAACAGTCAAAGGTTCGGATGACTTACTGAGAATATTAATAAAGTCATCAATAATATTTCTTCTCTCTAATTCATTATTTACTAAAAGCGCTTCTGGTTGTGCTGCTAATTTTCCAGCCGCCCTAGCCTCTTGAATCGCAGTTTCTAGATGAGTTATTGTTTGGTTTATCGTGTTTAATTGTTTTTTTGATAGCCAATTAATAGGTTGTTTTTTTAACTCGTTAAGCTGTTTTTCAGCATGTAGCAGTATCCCTGCATCACCAGAGTTGAGGTATTGCTCCAACGGAATTGCGATATTTTGGTTTAAGGTAGATTTTATTTGATGATATTCGTTATTAATTTGATAGGGTCTGTCCATTGCCTGCCAAGCCCATACGATAAAGATACTGATAAATAATAATAGGATGGCGATGCTTGTGGTGATTAATTTCGTGAGGAAGTTTATTGACATAAAGTACGCCCAATTTTAGTTTTTTAAAATCATACGTAACAACTGCTGCGGAAATATTTCAGTTGTAATTCCAGTCCCACTAAATAGTTAATCAACTTTTTTATCGCTTAACTTAAGTTTTGAATAAGCAGGCAATACAATAACGCTATTTCCGCGAACATTTTTGTTAAGTTATCTAACCATAATCAGTTGTTGCAGCGAAAATTCACCTCGAATTACGCAAAATTTATAGCACCGTACATTAAAAATACTTTAATGCTTTTACTGATCAGGATGAGTTTTTTAAATGGAGATACAAAAAAACCAGCACGAGAGCTGGTTTTGGTTTGTTAGTGAAGCTTAGCTATTAATTAGATATCTAAGTTCTCTACACGTAATGCATTATCTTCAATGAAGTTACGACGTGGTTCAACGTGATCGCCCATTAACGTGCTGAATAGTTGGTCAGCGCCAACTGCATCTTCAATACGTACTTGTAACATGTGGCGTGTATTTGGATCCATCGTTGTGTCACAAAGCTGATCAGGGTTCATCTCTCCTAATCCTTTGTATCGTTGAATGTAAAGGCCACGTTTTGATTCGTTCATCAACCAGTTCACAGCATCAATAAAGTGGCTTACTTCGCGTTTACGTTCACCACGTTGGATATAAGCGCCCTCTTCCAATAGCCCTGAAATTTCAGCACCAACAGAAGCAACCGCTTTATAACCATCTGAGCCGAAGTATTCTTCATCAAAAGTATAATAAGACTCCACACCATGTTTACGGATAGTGAAGATAATATTATGGCTTAACTCATCTTCAGATTTTTCAATATCTGCACTGTAAATTGTGCCTTCAAAATCTTCTGCGTTTAAAGTCTCAACGATATCATTAGTCCATGCAGTTGCCTGTTCTTTATTGGCAAGTTGCTCAGTTGTTAGTTGTGGCTTGTAAATAAGCTTATCTAAAATTACTGATGGGTAACGACGTTTTAATCGGTTAATTGTGTCTTGTACACTACGGTAACGTTGAATTAGCCCTTCAAGTGCAAGACCTGAGATACCTGGTGCATCTGGGTTTACATGCAGTGAAGAGTTTTCCATTGCTAAGGTAGTTAAATACGTTTGTAACTCTAACTCATCTTTAACGTAGGTTTCTTGCTTGCCTTTTTTCACTTTGTAAAGTGGAGGCTGGGCAATATAGATATAACCATTTTCAATCAGTTCTGGCATTTGACGATAGAAGAAGGTCAATAACAGTGTTCGGATGTGAGAACCATCGACATCGGCATCGGTCATGATAATGATGCGGTGATAACGTGTTTTCTCTGGGTTATATTCATCACGTCCGATACCACAACCTAGTGCGGTGATCAGTGTTGCAACCTCTTGTGAAGACAACATTTTATCGAAACGTGCTTTTTCTACGTTAAGAATTTTACCTTTTAACGGTAAAATAGCTTGGTTTTTACGGTTACGACCCTGCTTAGCACTACCGCCAGCAGAGTCCCCTTCCACAATGTATAGTTCAGAAAGTGCCGGATCTTTTTCCTGACAATCTGCTAATTTACCTGGCAAACCTGCTAAATCTAAAGCACCTTTACGACGTGTCATATCACGTGCTTTACGGGCAGCTTCACGCGCTCGAGCAGCATCGATAATTTTTGAGGTGATGATTTTAGCTTCTGTTGGATTTTCCATTAAGAAGTCTTGTAAGTTCTCACCCATTGCACTTTCAACAATAGGACGTACTTCAGATGAAACAAGACGGTCTTTAGTTTGTGAAGAGAATTTTGGATCGGGAACTTTAACAGAGATAACCGCTGTTAAACCTTCACGAGAATCACCGCCTTCAGTGGCTGTTTTATTCTTCGCATTCTTAACTTTTGCTAACTCTTTTTCCATGTAGGCATTTAAAGTACGTGTTAAACCACCACGGAAACCTGTTAAATGCGCACCACCATCACGTTGTGGAATGTTGTTAGTGAAACAGTAGATGTTTTCTTGGAAACCATCATTCCACTGCATAGCAACTTCAACGCTAATGTCATCTTCGCCTTCTACTGAGAAGTGGAAGATTTTTTGGTGGACTGGTGATTTGTTTTTATTTAAAAACTCGATGAAAGATTTTATCCCACCTTCATAACAGAAGTGGTCAGATTTACCTTCTTCACGCTTATCAATTAACTTAATTGAAACACCTGAATTTAAGAATGACAGCTCACGTAATTTTTTAGCGAGAATATCATAATGGAAAAGTACATCTGAGAAAGTCTCTTCACTTGGCCAAAAACGAATTTCTGTACCAGTATTCTCAGACTCTCCAATCACTTCAAGTGGCGCATCTGGCTCACCATGTGTGTATGACTGTTGGTGAATTTTACCGTGACGTTTAACCGTTAAGCGTAGTTTTTTAGATAGTGCGTTTACAACAGAAACACCTACACCATGCAAACCACCTGATACTTTATATGAGTTATCATCGAATTTACCGCCAGCGTGAAGTACTGTCATAATAACTTCTGCTGCTGAAACGCCTTCTTCTTCATGGATATCAACTGGAATACCACGTCCATCATCGCGAACAGAGACACTACCATCAGTATGGATAGTGGTAATAATATCGCTACAGTGACCTGCTAATGCTTCATCGATTGAGTTATCAAGAATCTCAAACACCATATGATGTAGACCAGTACCGTCATCGGTATCACCAATATACATACCTGGGCGTTTACGAACTGCGTCTAACCCCTTTAGTACTTTAATACTTGACGAATCATAACTATTTTCAGTCATAAAGCTTTCACCTATTAGTTTTCTAGTTGTTCTGTAATCTGACCATGTTCCACGTGAAACACGCTGTTTTTTTGCGTAAAAAGTTTATCGATATTATCAGGTTCAATAACAGTGATAAACAGTTGAGCGCCTGACTCTGCAATATGTTTTGCTAATATTTGTTGTTTGTTCTGATCAAGCTCAGAACTAAAATCATCTATTAGAAAAATACACTGTTTTTTATCTATGCTATTTAAAAATAAGCCCTGTGCAAGTTGTAATGCGTATACAAACAATTTTAGTTGTCCACGTGATAACACATCTGCAACAGGAAATGCTCCTATTTTAAAACGGATATCCGCTTTTTGAGGCCCTGCTGTTGTGTAACCAAGTTGACTATCGCGTGGAAAGTTATCACGTAAATATTCAGCTAACGACTTATTGTTTCTATCCCACCCACAAAAGAACTGACAGCTAATATCAAAGTCGGGTAAAAAATCATTTAAGGTGCTTTTTATAAGTACTAACAACTGTTCAAAATATGCTTGTCGCTGTGTACTAATTTTCTCACTTAAAAGACAAAGTTCATTATCCCACAGTTGCAACTCATTGTACGTTTTACATTGCTTTAAAGCGGCATTACGCTGTTTTAATAGTCGCTTTATACGTGCCCAATTGTGATAAAAGAGAGGATCATGGTAAAAAACTCCCCAATCGAGAAAAGCACGCCTGTTTTTGGGGCTTCCTGATAATAAAGTACTACTTTCAGGAGTAATTAATTGTATGGGTAAATAGTGAGTTAGATCAGATAATTTTTTTGCAATAGCACCATTTATCTTAAGTGTGGTATCGCCATTTTTAGATTTTTGTAGGCCGATTGGTGTGGCTAAATTTGCCTGCATGACCTCACTAAAAATTGTAAATTCTTTATGATCGTGCTGCACAATGCGGCTGGTTAAGTGGCTACGGAAAGAGCGGCCTAACCCTAAAAAGTAGATCGTTTCTAATAGGGAGGTTTTACCACTACCATTGTCACCGACAATAATATTAATTTTATTATTAAAGGTAAGCTCTGCATGGTTAATATTACGGAATTGATGGATGACTAATTTAGAAAGTGACATCAAAAAACTCCGTTAATAGAGGCAATTTTATGTATCTGATAGTGTATTAAAGGCGCATTGGCATAAGTACATAAAGTGAGTCATCGCTATCGGTAGACTCAATTAATGTACTGTGGTCTGAACTGCTTAGTGTGATTTTAACCTGATCACTTTTAAGTGTATTTAATACATCTAAAACGTAGCTAACGTTAAAGCCTATTTCGAGAGGCTCAGACTGATAACTAACATCAATATACTCTTCTGCCTCTTCACGTTCTGGATTGTTTGCAGTAATTTGTAAGAGGTTTTCAGAGAGCGTTAAACGCACGCCTCGAAATTTCTCGTTTGATAATATAGCAGCACGGGTAAATGCTTGCTTTAAAGAATCTCGACTTGCAAGTAGCTCTTTATCGCCATTACGTGGAATAACACGACGATAATCAGGAAAACGCCCATCAACCAATTTAGTGGTGAAAATAAAGCCACCAATAATTGCTCGTAAATTATTCTGACCTATTTGAAGAGTAACGTTATCTTGCTCGTTATCTAATAGTTTAACCAGTTCTAACACACCTTTTCGTGGCACGATAATTGATTGTGCTTCAATCTTTTCTGGTAATGTTATTGCAGAGGAAGCTAAACGATGTCCATCCGTTGCAACACTGCGTAAGCTGTTTTCACTCGCCTCAAAGTACATACCATTAAGGTAATAACGAACATCTTGGCTTGCCATTGCAAACTGGGTAAATTCGATAAGTTTTTTAAATTCACCCTGCATAACAGTGAGTTCAAGTAAGCTGTTCCATGATTCAATGTTTGGAAAATCGATAGCTGGTAACGAAGAGAGTAAGTAGCGGCTTCGCCCAGAGCGAATGGTGACCTTTTCATTTTTCACTTCAAAGGTAATTTCACAGGGGTCTGATAAACCGCGGCAAATATCTAATAATTTACGTGCAGGGACGGTGATCACTCCATCCACTGAAGGTTGTTCGAGTGCGATTTGAGTAATTAACTCAACTTCTAAATCGGTTCCCGTTAAGCTTAATAGGCCCTGTTTCACTTCTATTAATATATTACCCATAATAGGCAATGCTGGTCGTCCGCCAGCTACTGATCCCACAACCAATTGCAGTGGGCGTAAGAAAGCTTCACGTGAGATGGAAAATTTCATGATTAGGTAACCTTTACATCGAAAGTGTGCGGATCAGGATTTTGTAATCTTCTTGAATATCGTTATTTTCATTACGTAACTCTGCCACTTTACGACAAGCGTGTAAAACTGTTGTGTGGTCGCGACCACCAAAAGCTTCACCAATTTCTGGCAAACTATGCTGTGTTAACTCTTTTGCTAAGGCCATGGCAATTTGACGTGGGCGAGCAACGGTTCGTGTACGGCGTTTTGAAGCCATGTCGGAAATTTTAATACGGTAATGTTCTGCCACTACTTTTTGAATGTTATCAATCGTGGTCTGTTTGGTATGTACAGCAAGCATATCACGCAGTGCATCTTGCACTAACGAGATAGTGATATCTTGTCCTGTAAATTGTGCTTTCGCTGAAATATTAGCAATCGCCCCTTCTAGTACACGTACATCGGTAATAGTGAGACGTTTAGCAATAAAGAAGGCCACATCATCAGGCAATGTTAAACCACGCTCTTCTGCTTTGCTGATTAGGATTGCAACACGCGTTTCTAGCTCCGGTGGATCGATTGGAATCGACAGTCCCCAACCAAAACGAGTACGCAAACGTTCATCGATACCTTCAATCTCTTTAGGGAAGCGATCACTGGTTAAAATAACCTGTTGATGGCCATCTAACATAGAGTTAAAGGTTTGAAATAATACTTCCTGTGAGCGTTCTTTACCGGCAAAGAAGTGAATATCATCAATAAGTAGCGCATCTAACGAAGCGTAATACTCTTTAAATTGCTCGATAGTGTTATTACGAATTGCGTTGATCATATCCTGTACAAAGCGTTCTGAACGAATATAAACAACTTTACTGTCAGGGTTTTCGGCAACAATCGCATTACCTACTGCGTGTAATAGATGTGTTTTACCTAAACCTGGATGCGCATATAAAAACAGTGGGTTATAAACGCCACCCGGATTTTCAGCAATTTGCTGTGTCGTAGCAATCGCAAAGTTATTCGATTTACCTTCAACAAAGTTATCAAAGGTAAAACGTTTAATGAGATTACTTTTATGTGCAACCGGATCCGCTTTGCTGACGCCTTGCCAAGGGTGATTGGTATTTAATTGAGGTGCAATTGGTGTCGCTGTTGGTGCCGTTTCAGTCGATTCTGGTTTACCAACTAATAAGCGGATCTGAATACTGTGGTTTGGATCTTCAACTTGTGCGAGTAACTTTACTTTATTTTCGATAATTTCCATAAAGTTATTACGTACCCAATCGCTAGTAAATTTGTTTGGAGAGTATAGCGATAGCACGGAATTAGCGTATCCGGCTTGTAATGGGCGCAACCATGTACTGAAGTCACTCTTTGACAATTCATCTTTTAATTGTGCTAAGCACTCTTGCCAAATAGCGAGGGACATGACTAACTCCAGTTGTGAAATTCAGGGCGGATAATTCTACAGACAAGATCGAGATCAATCCACAAGATCCTGCGATCTTTTTGCAAAAATAGATCATTAAAGTCATTGTGATTAGAGGGGCTATATAAATGCTAAACAGTGGCGCTTCCTACTATGTCGTAAATTTAAACAAATATACAAAGATCACCGATAGATCCTTGCTTATTAATGGTGCTTCTATATAATCCACCCACCCAAACTTTCGAGTATGGCAAGCAATTAATATCTACCTTATTTAAGCGAATGCTTTTTAAGGGAATTATTTAATGTGCGTGAAAGAGGTATCTGTGATTGACTTTTAGTCAATCAATACATAGAATTCGCTCTCTTTTTAATCGGCTAACCTTTTAATTTTATTCTTTAAGCTAACTTTTTAAGTTAATTTAACGTTGTAAAGTGAAAATATTAGCTACTGTACAGTACTTAACATAAGTGGAAAAGAGCATGAAACGTACTTTTCAACCAAGTAATCTTAAGCGTAAGCGTTCACACGGTTTCAGAACTCGTATGGCGACTAAAAATGGTCGTAACGTACTAGCTCGTCGTCGTGCTAAAGGCCGCGCAAGCTTAAGCGCATAATTTCCCAGACGTGGAAAATTATTCGTATTCTCGGGAGTTACGTCTGTTAACTCCTGAAGATTTTCAACCTGTTTTTAAGAATGCTATTCCAGCAGTCTCACCGCATCTAACTCTTCTCGCTCGAAAAAACACCTTAGATCATCCTCGAATTGGCATGGCTATACCTAAAAAGCATATTAAACTTGCTGTTGGGCGTAATCGTATCCGTCGTGTAGTAAGAGAACAGTTCCGCCATCAACAACACCAACTTCCTGCAATTGATATTGTTGTCATTGCAAAAGCGGGTATTGCGGATTTATCAAATCAAGAAATTAATAAAGTTTTGGATAAATTATGGCGAAAATTAGTGCAGCGTTGCAGTGGATAGTCATTAAATTCATTCGTGGTTATCAGTTAATTATCAGTCCGATGATTGGCCCACGATGCCGTTTTACACCAAGCTGTTCACATTATGCGATCGAGGCGATAAAATTACACGGATTAGTAAAAGGATGTTGGCTAGCAGGCAAACGTCTTATAAGATGCCAACCTTTAAGTGAAGGTGGTTACGATCCTGTGCCTACTTGTTGTCATAAAAGTTGTCAAAAAACAGATTCAATTAATAAAAGAGATTAGTAAACGTTATGGAATCCCAACGCAATTTATTGTTACTTGCCCTACTGTTTGTAAGCTTTTTGCTTTATCAAGCATGGGTGACAGATCAAAATCCTCAGCCAGTTGCTGCCGCGCAAACGACTGAACAAACAGCAAACACCAGTGACTCAGTACCTTCAAGCAGTAATTTTAGTGCTGATGTACCTGCATCGACTGAAACAGCTGCAGTGAATGAAGTATCGACACAGTCAGTAACTAGCAAATCGGTTACTTTAGAAAATGATACACTTCGCCTTGCTATCTCATTGCAGGGTGGTGATGTTATCTCTGCTGATCTACTTGAACATAATACAGAGTTGGATTCTGGCGAACCCTTCCGTATTTTAGACAGTGGTAATGGCTTTACTTATATCGCACAGAGTGGGTTAATTGGCCAACAAGGACCTGATGCTAACAAAAATGGTCGCCCTGTTTATAACGCAAGTATAGAAAGTGCTGTGATTACTGAGGGGCAAGATGCAGTATCTACGTCTCTCAAGTATGTTGATGCAAACGGTAATATATTTATCAAAACCTTTACGCTTAAACGTGGCGAATATGTGGTTAATGTTAATTACCAGATTCAAAATAACAGCGCAGAAGCATTAAATGTTCAATTATATGGGCAATTAAAAGAGACGATCAAAGATACAGGTACTAACATGATGATGCCTGTTTATCGTGGTGGTGCTTTCTCGACGAGTGATACGCGTTATCAAAAGTACTCTTTTGATGATATGAAAGATGGGCCACTGACTAAGACAACAGAGGGCGGTTGGGTAGCGATGCTGCAACATTACTTTGTTTCTGCTTGGGTACCTTCACCAGATCAGAGTAATGTTCTATATAGTCGTATTGTTTCACAAGGTAGGGATGCAACAATTGGTTTTAAAGCACCTTTACAAACAATTAATGCCAATAGCACTGCAAACATTGAAACCAATCTATGGGTTGGTCCTAAATTGCAGGATGAAATGTCACAGGTCGCTAAACACTTAGATTTAACGGTAGACTACGGCTGGTTATGGTTTATCGCACAACCACTGTTCCAATTACTGTTATTCTTCCAAGGTATTGTAGGTAACTGGGGTGTGGCAATCATCTTAATTACGTTTACCGTTAAAGGGCTTTTATACCCATTAACTAAAGCGCAATACACTTCAATGGCGAAGATGCGTCTTCTTCAACCTAAGATTCAAGCGTTACGTGATCGCTACGGTGAAGACCGTCAAAAAGTATCTAAAGCGATGATGGAGATGTACAAGAAAGAGAAAGTTAACCCATTAGGTGGTTGTTTCCCTATTCTTTTACAGATGCCTATTTTCATCGCTCTATACTGGTCATTAATGGAGTCGGTTGAACTGCGCCATGCACCGTTTATGTTATGGATTCAAGATTTATCGGTACAAGACCCATACTACGTACTGCCTATTTTAATGGGTGTGAGTATGTTCTTTATTCAAAAGATGTCTCCAACGACTGTGCAAGATCCAATGCAACAGAAAATCATGAAGTTTATGCCAGTTATCTTCACGTTCTTCTTCCTATGGTTCCCTGCAGGCCTAGTACTTTACTGGCTAGTAAGTAATATTGTTACCCTTGCTCAACAGACTTATATTTATAAGCAGTTTGAGAAGCAAGGGTTGAGTGAGAAGAAGTAAGCTTCTGACTCTACAGTAATTAAAAGGCGACTTATTAGTCGCCTTTTTGCTTTTAGGAATCAGGATAGGTGCAAACTTTATCCTGTTTAATACCAATGGAATTTAGAAAGTGATACCAATTCCGCTAATATAGTGATCAAATATTACGCAGAAAAAAGGAGTTAGTTTAAGGCGAAAATTGATGCAAATGGTTGTCCCTTTGCGAAATTTTTAACGCTGAAATAGCTTCTTTTAACCAGTAAGATTGATCAGTTATTTAGTGGATTTGGTATGATCTAGTATTGCGCAGGAAAAATTTAAACTACCAAGGCGTGAGATGCAGAAGTTAGTTTCTTTCCCTCCCTTCAAAACTCACAACACAGGTAGGGTAAATTTTAACAAGTAAGACTGATCAGCTTTTTAATTCGTTTGGTATAATTACACTATCAATTATTGACCTGTGCTTTAGCAGGTAGCGCTTAATCGGACTCAACAGGAAACACTATTATGATCGAAGTAACAGATACTATTGTTGCACAGGCAACAGCAACTGGCCGTGGTGGCGTAGGCATCATTCGAGTTTCGGGTCCTGATGTTGAGGCAGTGGCAAAAATTATACTGGGTAAGGTGCCTAAAGTTCGCTATGCCGAATACTTACCTTTTAATGATCATCAAGGCGATGTATTAGACCAAGGTATCGCCCTGCTGTTTAAAGCGCCAAACTCCTTTACAGGAGAGGATGTATTAGAGCTTCAGGGACATGGCGGACCAGTAGTGATGGATATGTTGATTAAAGCAATTCTCACCATTAAAAACATTCGTAGTGCAAACCCTGGTGAGTTTTCTGAACGTGCTTTTATGAATGATAAGCTTGATTTAGCACAAGCAGAGGCAATTGCCGATTTAATTGAAGCTACTTCGGAGCAAGCAGCGAAAAGTGCCCTGCATTCATTGCAGGGAGAATTTTCTCATAAAATTCATGATCTGGTAGAAAGCTTAATTCATTTACGTATCTATGTAGAAGCATCCATCGACTTCCCTGAAGAGGAGGTTGATTTCTTAAGCGATGGCAAAATAGCGACCGATCTATATCAGATTATCGATAACCTTGAGTCAGTAAAAGCACAAGCAAAACAAGGGGCTATATTACGTGATGGCATGAAAGTGGTCATTGCGGGTCGTCCGAATGCGGGCAAATCAAGCCTACTAAATAGCCTTGTAGGCAAAGAGAGTGCGATTGTGACTGATATTGCAGGCACAACACGTGATGTGATGCGCGAACATATCCATATTGATGGTATGCCACTACATATTATTGATACCGCAGGACTTCGTGAAGGTGCTGATGAAGTTGAGAAAATAGGTATTGAACGCGCATGGGCTGAGATAAAAAGTGCTGATCGCGTTTTATTTATGCTGGATGCGACAACCACCGAATCTTCTGATCCGCATGAAATTTGGCCTGATTTTATCGATAAATTACCTGAATCCGTAGGGTTAACGGTGGTGCGTAATAAAGCGGATTTAACTGGTGAGGCATTAGAGGTCACTGAAGATCATCATCATCCCGTATACAGAATTTCAGCTAAAACAGGTTTAGGCTTAACCCCACTTAAAGAGCATTTAAAAGATATCATGGGCTATCAAGGCTCGACAGGCGGTGGGTTTATGGCACGTCGTCGCCACTTAGAAGCCATTGATAATGCTGAACGTCATCTGCAGGAAGGGAAGGTCCAACTCGAAGAGTATAAAGCGGGAGAGCTGTTAGCTGAAGAGTTACGTTTAACGCAACAGTATTTAAGTGAAATCACGGGAGAGTTTAGTTCGGATGATCTTTTAGGGCGTATATTTTCTAGTTTTTGTATTGGTAAATAACGGATAAGTTCCATGATAAGTAGTTAAAATACTATTTTTTTTCATTTCTTTGTTAAATTACCTTGATATTGATAACAGTTATCATTAATATCGGCTTCGAAATTGAACTTAGATCACTTTTTGACAGAATTTGAAAGGTTGTCATATTTTTGTCATGAACAAGCTCTAAGCTTCTTTTTGTCAACAGCGATGAATAGCAATTTGCTAATCGGTATAGCTGCTAAACATAATTGAACCGAATTTACATAATAATAACTTTTAAATTAAACACGGAAGAATCATGAAAAAAACTCTATTAGCTACTGCAATTTTATCTGGCCTAGTTTCTGCAACAGCTGGCGCTGCAACTGTATACGATAATGATGGAACAACTATGAAAATCGGCGGTCGTGCTGAAGTTCGTGGTGAGTTTGTTGATACAGGTGATCAAACAGTTAAAGATAAAAGCCGTGCACGTATTAACTTTAACGGTAAAACACAAATCTCTGAAAACCTAACAGGTTTTGGTTTCATGGAATATGAAATTAAGCCAGATAGCTCACTATCAAACCGTTACCTATTCGCTGGTTTTGGTACTCAAGTAGGTGATTTTTCTTACGGTAAGCAAGATACTTCAAACGTACAAATCTCTGATATGACGGATATTGCATCTGTACATTCAGGTATTCAACAAATTGCTGATTCTTCTTCAGATAAGCAAAGCAACACTTTCTTATACTCTGGTACTTTTGCTGACGCATTAACAGTACAAGCTAACTTTACAGCTGATGATGCAGATTCTGATGAAGATGCTTACGGTATCTCTGCACTTTACGGTTTTGACTTTGGTCTAGACCTAGGTGCATCTTTCTCTAGCCAAGATGAGTTTGATCAAGCAACATTAGGTGCTGCTTACACATTAGACAAATTATACGTTGCTGCAACATATGCAATGGGTTCTGCTGATGCAAACAATGACTTCACTTCATTAGAAGCAACTGTTCAATACAAATTCACTAAAGAGTTCCGTTTAATCGGTATGCTTGGTATGGCTGACGTAGAAGATACAGATACAGAAGATTTCTTTGCATTAGAAGCACAGTACCGCTTCAACAAATCTATCCGTACTTACATTTCATACGCAGTAAACAATCTTGATGGTGCAGAAGATTCATTAGTTGCAGGTATTCGTTACAACTTCTAATCACTTTATTTATTAAAGTCATTATTAAATCCCAGCTTAGGCTGGGATTTTTTATTTCACCGCTTTATTATGCTCCACTCTTTAAGATCCTATCAATTAATACTTTTAAACTAATACCAAAAGAATTAAAAAGCTTATCTCTTCGTTGAATTCTCATAAAGAGAAAAACAGTTACGTTAAATTTCGCCTTGAACTAAGTCACTTTTTTACACCAACCAGATTGATGTGCGATAACAAACACAATGTAGTATTTGCCTTGTATAAGCAGTCAAATAAGACTTTATCTTGTATTATACAAAATCAACTAAATAACTGATCAATCTTACTGGTTAAAAGAAGCTATTTCAGGGTTAAAAATTTCGTAAAGGGAACAACCATTTGCATCAATTTTCGCTTTGAACTAACTCCTTTTTCCTGCGTAATATTTGCTCACTATACTAACGGAATTGGAATTATTTGCTATTGACCTATTTAATTGCAGCATATAACCACAGGGTTGTTTTAAAATTAAGTTGAGAGATCAACAGGCCCTAGGCTTCTTCTTCAATACCATTGATATCCTTCTAAAATCTGTATATATCGCTCTATTGTGACTATCTGTTTATTATATTTAGCTACTGATAGTAAATTTATTTCAATTTTTATAAGCATGTACTGTCAATTGCTACCTATTTTGATAAAGATCTTTTTTGTTTAAAAAGTGGCTGTAAGAGATCGACCATTGATCAATAAGGATATCGTGTTTAAAAAGAAATATTATCTACCCTACATTTAAATGGTTTTGGTTTAAGTTGTTGATTTTTATGTGTTTGTTTGTTTTGATGTTTTTGTGAATTACTTTTAACTGTTTTTGTATCGTTAATTTTCTTGTTAACGGCGTATTATCTATTTCGTAAACACGACGTCGCTTACAGGATGTAGGTAACATCGGATTACATTGTCAGGATGACAAGTTGGACATTCTCAGGATGAGAAGTGATAGAACAGGATGTTTTATCGTTAAGGACAACAAAAGGAACAAACTACAGGATGTAGTTAAGGAACACCTTTCAGGATGAAGGGAATATAATAACTAGGACGGTTATTATTAGTCAGGATGACAAGTGAAGGACACCTCCTAAGGAAAGGGAGATGATTGATAAGCAGGATGTTTATCTAATACGGATGTAAAAATGGAAGTGCCCAATGGATTGGGAAGTGGACGCCTAGATAGGCATAGTCAAAAGGATGCGAAGCAGGGAGCACCAACTATCACGGATTAAGATAGAGTGACTAAATTAAGGGCAGCTTCGGCTGCCCTTTTCATTTCCTGTAAAATAATTTTCTTTTCATATAAATACCTTCTCTTATTAATAACTCTTTTTACAAAACTTATTTTATTGTACCTTGTAAGCTTTAATAATAATTTTCATTGTTATCCCACCTACTCATTTATAATTATGATTTATAGGTTGAAATTTTCGCAAAGGGAACACCATTCACGTCAAATTTCGCCTGGGGTTAAGTTACTTTTCATGCGTAAAATTTAGTTCATATACTTCATTCGATCTGTATCATTTTTAAAATTCCATTGGCATAAACAATTCAATTGGTTGTTTTATGAATGTAGCTTGTTCATTCTTAGAGGAATTTCTTCTAACGGATAGCAAAACGTCTTTTCGTTTTGCGTACTGTTTGACGTAATCAAATAGAGCAAGGAACAGAGCCGTATTCAACCCGTCGGGCAACATTTTCAGACCATTTTTACTGCGTTTTCGCCTGCTGATGTGGAATAACCACACTTCATAGGTTCTGCCTTGTATAAAAGCAAAATGGCTTTTTATTTTGTATTGCATGGTATTGACGAAGTCATTACAGCAATAGCCAACAAATTGTTGCCAAAACAAACTCGAAAGATCAACAGGCCCTAGTGTTAGCTAGATCACAACTAATTTTTAGCCTCAAAATAACGTGTAAGAGATCGACCATTACAAGCTAGGGTTATCGTGCTAATTTAAAATTAATTTCACTATAGAAAAAAAACAAATGAATTTAAGTTATTGTTTTATTTGTGAATATTGTTTTTTGATGTTATTTAGACCGAACATTATCTGCTTATGAGCAAATATCTTATTGTGTAAACGGGTATTATTTATTCCGTAGAGAGGAGATACGGTTTTACAGGATGTAAAGCGATAACGAATCAAATTTTTACAAGTCAGGATGACAAGTTGGACATTCTCAGGATGAGAAGTGATAGAACAGGATGTTTTATCGTTAAGGACAACAAAGGAACAAACTACAGGATGTAGTTAAGGAACACCTTTCAGGATGAAGGGAATATAATAACTAGGATGGTTATTATTAGTCAGGATGACAAGTGAAGGACACCTCCTAAGGAAAGGGAGATGATTGATAAACATGACGTTTATCTTATACGGATGTATAAAAGGAAGAACCCAAAGGAATGGGAAGTGGATGCCTTGAAGGCAATTAGTCAAACGGATGTAAGCAGGGAGCATCAACTATCACGGATTGGATAGAGTGACTAAAATTAGGGCAGCTTAGGCTGCCCTTTCCTTTGCCTGAAAGAAAATAATTTCCCCTATAAACACCTCTTTAATACTTTATTTTAACTGTTTATTTAAACTATCCTGTAGCCGTTCGTATTCAAATTGAAACCCTGCTTGTAAAAGCTTTTGTGGCTTAACCCTTGTACTTGCGAGTAATAGCTCTTTTCCCATTTCTCCAAAGAGTATGTTGACCATAAAAGCGGGCAGTGGAAATAGGCAGGGACGTGATAATTGCTTGCTCAATGCTTTGCTGAAAGTCTGATTGTCAACAGGGTTAGGAGAAACCAGATTAATCGGACCGGTTAATGTTTCATGTTGGATAATGAACTGAATAGCATGACAAAAATCATTAATGTCTATCCAACTCATATACTGTTCACCAGAGCCTATTTTTCCACCTAAGCCAAATTTAAATGCAGGCAACATTTTAGGTAATGCCCCACCTGCTTTACTTAACACGATACCTGTACGAATTTTTACTAAACGAGTATCGGATGATTCGATTGCACTACAACTAGCCTCCCACTGTTCCGCAAGTTGAGAAACAAAGTCTTCACCAACTTTACTGGTTTCATCTAGAGGTTGTGAGCCTCTTTCCCCATAAAAACCAATAGCTGAGGCATTAATGAATAATGATGGAGGATTATTTTTAAATTGTTCAGTAATAAGTTGTGTTGTTTCGATACGGCTACGTATGAGTTGTTGTTTTCTTTTCTCATTCCAACGACCATCAGCAATGTTCTCACCTGCTAAATTGATAATGATATCGGGGTGGGAAAACTGTTTTAAATGGAAGCATAGTGGGCTAATCATCCAATAAGGCTGATGATCTTGTTTGTGGCGGAGCAAACGTCCAACCTCATAACCTTGTTTTTCTAAGTAGGGAACTAATGCACTGCCAATTAAACCAGAGGAACCAATTATTAATATTTTCATGTTATTTTCTCCGTCTCATGGCAAGTCTATACCTATTTACAAATATACGTGCTTAATCTGTAAAAAGATCAGCATATGCTTTTATAAAGCGCCTTGATTGGGCGCCTCGTTAAGTTAGAATGCCTGTTTATTCTGACAGATACAGGCTAACCCTTTCATGCTATTGATGATCGATAACTACGATTCTTTCACTTATAACTTAGTTCAATACTTTGGAGAATTAAAACAAGATGTTATCGTAAAAAGAAACGATCAAATTAGTCTGCGGGAGATCGCCGACTTACAACCTGAGCACCTAGTTATCTCGCCAGGTCCTTGTACGCCAAATGAAGCAGGTATTTCATTAGCTGCAATTGAGCGTTTTGCTGGTGAAATACCATTATTAGGAGTGTGCCTAGGGCATCAAAGTATCGCTCAAGTATTTGGTGGGGATGTAGTGCGTGCAAAGCAAGTTAAACATGGTAAAAATTCGCTCATCGAGCATGATGGTAAAGGAGTTTTTTATGGCCTTAATAATCCATTAGATGTGACCCGATACCATAGTCTAGTGGTAAAACCTGAGACATTACCTGACTGCTTTGAAATCAGTGCAACGGTTGTTGAAAGTAATGAAATTATGGCAATTAGGCATAAAAGCTTAGCACTGGAAGGGGTACAATTTCATCCTGAAAGTATTATGTCTGAGCAAGGGTTACAGCTCCTCCAGAACTTTATTCAACAAGTTAAAATTTAACTTGGTCCCATTTATACATTTGTTAGCTCAAGCTTGCCCCATAGGGCAAGTTAAATTGCACCAATCTGTTTTGTTATAAAATATCTATGTTGAATAACGACCCTTCAATTTTATGCCTAGCATGTTGGCACAATTTTTCTTGCTGACTTTGAATCTTGAAGTATCATGGGTATTTCATTAGCTGTTAATTTATATCTTTTCAATCATTTAAAAAGGATCTTCTTATGTCAAACAC
Source organism: Psychromonas sp. psych-6C06 (assembly GCF_002835465.1). NCBI lineage: Bacteria > Pseudomonadati > Pseudomonadota > Gammaproteobacteria > Alteromonadales > Psychromonadaceae > Psychromonas > Psychromonas sp. psych-6C06. The sequence goes on from NZ_PIZM01000009.1 coordinate 44,886, forward strand.
ACAAATCACTCGTCCGCTTTTTGATCAATTAATGGTGCCAAATTATGCGCCACTATCTATGATCCCGGTACGTGGTGAAGGCTCTCGAGTGTGGGACCAAGAAGATAACGAGTATTTAGATTTAACTGGTGGCATCGCAGTTAATGCATTGGGTCACGCACACCCAGAATTAGTTGATGCGTTAACAGTACAAGCACAGAAGCTTTGGCATGTGAGTAATATTTATACCAATGAGCCTGCATTACAATTAGCACAAAAGTTAGTGGATAATACTTTTGCAGAAAAAGTGTTTTTTGCCAATTCGGGTGCTGAAGCGAACGAAGCTGCACTAAAACTCGCTCGTCGTTATGCACAGGATAATTTCAGTGCCGATAAAACCGAGATTATTGCTTTCTACCAAGGTTTTCATGGTCGTACATTTTTTACTGTTACGGCGGGTGGACAGTCAACCTACTCTGATGGTTTTGGTCCTAAGCCAGGCGATATCACTCATCTTGAATATAATGATTTAACTGCCTTAGAAGCTGCTATTTCTGATAAAACCTGTGCGGTTATTTTAGAGCCATTGCAAGGTGAAGGTGGCGTATTACCAATATGTAATCAGTTTGCTATTGCAGTACGTGCTTTATGTAATAAACATAATGCGTTAATGATTTTAGATGAAGTGCAAACAGGAATGGGCCGTACTGGGCACTTGTTTGCTTATATGGGACTTGATGTTGTGCCTGACGTAGTCACTTCGGCAAAAGCATTAGGGGCAGGTTTTCCAATCTCTGCGATGTTAACGACGACTAAATTGGCAAGTTGCTTAACGGTTGGAACACATGGGACTACCTTTGGTGGTAATCCACTTGCTTGTGCGGTAGCAAGCAAAGCATTTGATCTTATCAATACGCCAGAAATGCTTAATGGTGTTAAACAGAAAGAACAGTTATTGCGTAGTTTATTAACTGATATTAATCAGCAATTTAATGTGTTCGAAGAGATACGTGGTGCAGGTTTATTATTGGGTGCGGTTCTAAATGAACAATATCAAGGGCGCGCTAAAGACTTCTTCTTAGCAAGTGCTGAGCAAGGTTTACTAGTATTAGTCGCAGGTGCAAATGTGATTCGTTTTGCTCCGGCTTTAAACATTAGTGAAGATGAGATCAAACTTGCAATGATTAAATTCGGTACAGCAGTAAAGAAAGTTGTTTCTGCTTAGCAGGTCGTTATTTAGCTGAATATGGTGACGGCCCAACAAAGGATTGTTGATATTGCAGGGTGTCATCAAGCATGAAGATACATCTGCATTTTTAACGGATCTAGGTATAATGTCTGACAATTGTCGTGATGGACTATTATTAGTGACTAGCGACACAAAGAATTTTGTAATTATTCCAGGTTTAAACCCTATTCATTGTTAATAGTCTCTCTATAGATTGACTATGTTGAGCATTGCGTAACTGGGTTAACCTTGAGCATTTACGGTATATTTTGAAAAACAGATTTTCGAATTGGGAGCTCAAATAATGAGACGCGAATTAGCAATTGAATTTTCTCGAGTAACAGAAGCCGCTGCACTAGCGGGTTATAAATGGTTAGGCCGTGGTGATAAAAATATTGCCGATGGTGCTGCTGTTGAGGCGATGCGCCTTATCTTCAATCAAATCGATATCGATGGTGAAATCGTTATTGGTGAAGGTGAAATTGATGAAGCACCGATGCTTTATATTGGTGAGCATGTGGGTACGGGCAAAGCGGGTTGCGATGCTGTAGACATCGCGGTTGACCCGATTGAAGGTACTCGTATGACCGCCATGGGGCAATCTAATGCGCTGGCTGTTTTAGCGGTTGCAGAAAAAGGCAGTTTTTTACGTGCACCAGATATGTACATGGAAAAACTAATTGTTGGCCCAAATGCTAAAGATGCTATCGACTTAGAACTATCGCTTGAACAAAACTTAAAAGCGATTGCATTTGCACTAGGTAAACCATTAACTGAGTTAACTGTGGCGACACTAGCGAAACCTCGTCATGATCGTGTAATTAAAGATATGCAAGGGTTAGGGTGCCGTGTATTTGCAATTCCTGACGGTGATGTTGCTATCTCAGTGCTGGCTTGTATGCCTGATAACCAAGTTGATGTGTTGTATTGTATCGGTGGTGCACCAGAGGGGGTTATCTCTGCAGCAGTAGTACGTGCATTAGATGGCAATATGCAAGCACGCTTGATCCCTCGTCCAATGGTAAAAGAGTCAACGGAAGAGAACATTAAGATCGGTGAAGAAGAAGTGCGTCGTTGTGAAGCTCAGGGCATCGAAGTTAATAAAGTATTAAAGCTTGAAGATATGGTAAAAAATGACAATGTTATTTTTGCTGCAACTGGTATTACGAAAGGCGATTTAGTTGAAGGTGTATCAGTTGATGGACGCATGGCAACAACAGAAACCTTATTAGTACGCGGTAAATCACGTACCGTACGTCGTATTCATTCGATTCATTATCTTGATCGTAAAGATCCTAAATTAAAAGAAATCATTATTTAGTTTCTTTGTTAACAATATTTAAGATTATCGACAATAAAAAAGGCGCTTTAAGCGCCTTTTTTGTATCTATTTTTTCTCCCAAATACCGGGCTCTAACTTTTTATCTAACGCTGGCATTTTAGTACGGTCAAAAGTCGGTACTTTTCCTGCATTTAACTGTTCGTTATAGTCCTTCGCTAATTTAATTACTTCATTAGACAGTAATAAAATAGCGGTCAGGTTAACCATTGCCATTAGCCCCATAGAAACATCGGCTAAAGCCCAAATAACATCATTACTTTGCAAGCCACCAAATATAATCATGCCTAACACGGCAATGCGTAGGAAAATTAAACCACGAGTATTTTTATGCATTAGAAATACTAGATTTGTTTCGGCATAGGAGTAGTTTGCAATTAAAGAAGTGAATGCAAAAAACAACAATGCAATCGCCACAAATTGCCCCCCCCAGTCACCAACTTGAGCATCAAGTGCACGTTGTGTGATTTCGATACCACCCATACCAGAGAATGACTCTAACCCACCTGAAAGTAAGATAATAGACGCCGTAGCAGTACAAATGACAATGGTATCGATAAATACACCTAACATCTGTACATAACCTTGAGAAGCAGGGTGTGCAGGGTATGGAGAAGCCGTTGCGGCTGCATTTGCAGCACTACCCATACCCGCTTCATTAGAGAATAGGCCACGTTGAATACCGGTCATTACCATTGCCCCAAAGGCGCCACCAGCGGCTTCTTGCCAACCAAATGCGGAATCTATAATCAGTTTAATAATGGCGGGTATTTCAGTGATATTCATGAGCACAACTATCACTGCGACTAAAAGGTATGCAAAGGCCATAGTGGGGACAATCTTTTCAGCTACTTTAGCAATACCTCGAATACCAGTAAAAATAACTAATGCTGAAATAATGACTAATGTGATGGTGATGATCACTTTATCGAATTGAAATGACTCATGCAGAGCGGCGGTTATTGAATTTGCTTGTACAGCATTAAATACTAAACCGAAGGCGATAATAAGTAAGATAGCAAATAAGCTTCCCATCCAGCGTGCATTTAAGCCTCGCTCCATGTAATAAGCTGGTCCTCCGCGGAAACTTCCTTCTTTATCATGTACTTTATAAGCCTGTGCGAGTGTGCTCTCTGCAAAGCTTGTTGCCATACCGAGCAGTGCAATCAGCCACATCCAGAAGATTGCACCTGGGCCACCAACGGTTATTGCAATGGCAACACCAGCTAAATTACCTGTACCGACACGTGCCGCTAAACTGGTACTAAGTGCTTGAAAAGAAGAGATACCTTCTTTATCTGATTTGCGACTACTGCGCATTACTGTGAAGGTGTGTAAAAAGTGGCGGAATTGAATGAAACCTAAACGAACAGTAAAGTAGATACCGGTTCCAATGAGTAGGTAGACAAGTATTTGCCCCCAAAGAACGCCGTTAATACTATTAAATAGAGTGAGCATAAATTTTCCTATATGCCCATTTATAAAAAGAAGTAAGTTGTTCACTAAGATTTATAAATGAGTATGTTTGACTAAGGGAAAATAAATATTAAATCCGTGTAATTTATTATTTTCATGAAAGGCGCCGATAATAGCATTTTTTATATTGTCATACAATTTGTGGCGTATATGGCTTATAGAAGTGCTGTAACATCACCAGAAGCAGTTAAGGTTAGGCGCAACTGATGACGCCTTGAATAAAAGGGGGAGGTCGCTGTTACTTGCGCAATTTGACACTTGATACTTGGTGGCTTGTCGCTTTTTTTAGAATAAGATTGGCGCGATCGCGAGTGGGGCGAATGTTCTCTTGTAAATTTAATCCATTGATTTCATCCCAAATCTTTCCCGCTATTTCAATTGCTTCCGACTCACTCATTTTTGAGTAACTATGGAAGTAGGCGTTAGGATCAGTAAAAGCACCTTCGCGAAACTTAAGAAAACGTTGTATATACCATCTTTTGAGTAGATCAGTATCTGCATCTACAAAAATAGAGAAATCAACAAAATCAGAGACAAAGACACGGTGTGGGTGTTTGGGGTAATTGATCGCTGTTTGTAATACGTTTAACCCCTCTAAAATAACGATATCAGGCTTTTCTACAGCAAGCTTTTTATCGGGTAGAATATCGTAAGTTAAGTGTGAATAGATAGGGGCTGTTACTGATTCTTTGCCTGATTTTAATGCGGCTACAAAATTCACTAACGCTTTGATATCAAAGCTCTCGGGAAACCCTTTTTTATGCATTAAATTACGCGCGACTAATTCTTGATTGGGGCGTAAAAAACCATCTGTGGTGACCAATGCGACTTTTGGGTGTTGTGGCCAACGCGACAGTAGTGCTTGTAATATACGAGCAGTGGTACTTTTTCCTACCGCTACACTGCCAGCAATACCAATGATATAAGGGGCTTGATCGTTACTGCTATTTAAAAACTTATCACGGACAGTATGTCGATATTGTTGTGTTTCTACATATAGGTTTAATAACCGAGATAATGGTAAATAGATATCTACTACCTCATCAAGGGAGAGCGATTCATTTATACCTTGTAGCTGTTCGAGATCTTGTTCGGAAAGGGTCAATGCGACATTATTGCGCAATGCAGACCATTGCGCACGTTCAAATTGCATATAGGCAGTGTGGTTAAGTTTTTGCTTGGTTGTCATTATCTGCTTTTTCTTCTTCGATATAAATCGCTTGCGCACATCCCTGCGGATCATCGGTAAATATATGGTATTGGGCTGCGGGTTTGATTAATCCTTCAAACAAATTTACCAATGCTTCTTGTGATTGCTCTATGTCGACTTGACTGTCTAATCTCGCAAAGGCCGCGTCAAAATCACTTTTGACCCAAATGCTATAGTCGTATAACTCTAAATAAGCACTTTGTAGAAGGTAAACGCCTTCGATAAGAATGATATCAATTTTTTCAAAGTCATAATCCACTGTACGTGGATTCATTACATCATCCAGTGTCACCGAAGCTTTAATACTACCAAACAACTTTAATGGCAAAATAAGTTCTTCAACCATTTCATCTAAACGATAAGCATTAAGGTAATATTGCTCAGGGCTATTCATTACGTTAAAACGTACATTCGCAGCCGCTTCCCAGTCATCGCTATGTACGATAGCAACGGAAATTCCATCTAATTGTAAGGCATTAGCAATTTTTTGTGTTAATGCTCGTTTACCGCCACCTTCAATGCCACTAATAGCAACAATCTGTGCTTTATTAGAGCCTTTTCTAGCATGTAAATCGCGCAACTCTGATTTGATTTGCGCGGCAGTATTAAATACGGTTTTCAAAGACAATACTCCATTTATCGATGTGCACGCATTATAACTTTAAATATCAGTGGGCACAAAAATGGCCACCGAAGTGACCCTATTGCTTTATATCATTTTTGAAGGAATGCGCCAGTCAGTTTTATGTCATCACTGATTGGCGTCACTACTTTAGTCCGTTTTTTTGGTTAAAAAATCGACTAGTTCAACAAATTCATCAGTGCTTTTAACTGAGTTATTAATTACTTGGTATTTACCATTAACAATGATGGCAGGTACACCACGAATTTTAAAGGTTTCTGTATTACGCTTCATCTGTGACGCAATGCCAGCCGCTGGAAAGCTTGCCATTGCTCCTTTTGCTTCTGGATTAGAGATGCCTGCTTTTTCAAAGATTGCAAGAATGTCTTTTTCGCCATTAATTGCTTTCTTTTGTGTATGAAGTCGATCAAAAATAAGGCTAGCTACTTTCTCTTTCACATCTAATAAATCAGCTGCTGCATAGGCGGTTGTTAACTGCGCGCCCATCTCTTTACCTAAAAAGTTAACATGGTTTTTGCTGACTTCAACATTATCACCAACTTTTGCTTCTATTTGCGCCATTAGTGGTTCAAATTTAAAACAGTGCGGGCAATAAAATGAGAAAAACTCAAGTACTTCAGGCTTTGCTGTGGCTGTCTCTTTAACAACGGTGTAGTGCTTTCCCTCTTCAAAATCAGCCGCTTGAATTGAAAGTGGTAGCAATACTAATGCTACGAAAATTGCGAAAAACTTTTTCATTTTTATTCCCTTTAATAAGTAATGTTAATAAGCAGGCTGAGTGGATAATGATGGTGCTTGCATATTAATGATCTGTTGTTGCAGTGATTGTAACAATTCCTGCCAGTATTGGTCAGTGGTAAACCATGGAAAGTTCAATGGAAAAGCAGGATCTGACCAACGTTTGTTGATCCAGCTCACGTAATGGATGATACGCATACTGCGAAGAGGTTCGATGAGGGCTAATTCTGTAGCATTAAATGAAAATTCTTGTTCGTAACCTTCTAAAACAGTGGACAATTGAAGCTGTTTTTCCTGTGTTGTTCCACTTAACAACATCCAAATATCCTGTACAGCAGGGCCCATTTTGCAATCGTCAAAGTCAACTAAGTAGGGGGTATCGTTATCCATTAAAATATTACTTGCATGGCAATCTCCATGTAAACGAATAGCGTTAAACGATTGCTTTTCATATAAATCTGCAGCTTGTTGTGCCACGTTATCAAGCGCAATAAATAAGTCATCACGAATCATAGCTGGAATGAGTTCGCTTTGTTTAAGTTGTTTAATAGGCTGAGTTAGCAGGGTGTCGACATCCAATATTTCTCGTGATGTGAAGTTTGATTGCTCACTACTACTTCGGTGTAATTTTCCAAGTGTAACGCCCACTTCATAAAGGTGATCAAGGTTATCCCCCTCCAGACTACGTGCAGAAAGACTTTTAAATAACGCAAAGTAATAGCCTTCAAACAGAAACAGCGTTTTTCCCTCGATAGATACGGGTGCCGATAAGCAATTTCCTTGTTCTTTTAATGCCAAGCTAAAACTATGATCCTCTAGTAATTGTGCTTCACTCCAACGTTTCGGGCGGTAAAACTTAACCACATATCTAATTCTATTTTCATCGGTAAAGAGTGACACACGGTTTTCATAAGAGTTGAGTTGCATCAGGCCTGTTTCTGGATAAATACCGATACTTGCAAGTGCATCGAGCTGTAATTCAGGGGTAAGGGAGAGGTAACTAAAATTTGAGTCGGTCATAGAGTATCCTAAAAAAGAAAATGGAGCCTAAGCTCCATTTTGATATTGCGCAAATGATTTGTAAATTAGGAGCCAGTAAAGAAAGGACTTTGTTGCTCAATCTCTTCTACATCGCCTGTGCTACTGGTGAGTTTAATTGTCAGCATTACTTTTTTCTCTTTCATCCCATAAGCATCGACTGCAATAGAGATTGGCTGCGTTAATATCTCTCCCGATTTGATAATGATTTGTTTAGGGCCAATTAATTGTGCATCTTCAAGGCCTGAGAAAGAAAGATCATATGTTTGTGTTTCAACGGTTTTATTGAGAACTTTAAGTGTGTAGGTATTCTCTATTAAACCTTCACTATTTTCACGATAAAGGGCTGTACGATCACGTAAAATCTCCAATTCTGCGCTACTTAGGTTCACCAAATTAGTGATAAACATACCGACCATTACCAGTAACATTAAACCGTAACCGATAATCTTAGGGCGTAACACGTGAGTTTCTTTGCCTTCTAGTTTTTGTTCAGAAGTATAAGAGATTAGACCTTTTTCATACCCCATTTTCTCCATCGTTTCATCACAAGCATCAATACATGCGCCACAGTTGATACACTCATATTGCAAGCCATCACGTATATCAATACCTGTTGGGCAAACTTGTACACATAGGTCACAGTCAACACAGTCGCCTAATCCAAGCTCTTTTGGATCTGCTTTGCGACGACGCGGACCACGTTTTTCACCACGTGTTGCATCGTAACCAACAATAAACGTATTTTTATCAAACATAGTGGACTGGAAACGCGCGTAAGGGCACATATGAGTACATACGATTGAACGCATCCAACCTGCATTTGCATAAGTAATGGTTGCAAAAAAGAGTACGCTTGCTGTTGTTGCAAAACCGGCATTAAAGGTTAAAAAGTCGAAATAAAGCTCGTTAACCGGGACAAAGTAAGAGCTAAATGCCAGACCGGTTAGTAAAGAAACAGTTATCCAGCCCGTATGCTTGGCTGCTTTTCGCCATATTTTGTTGGCATTCCAAGGCATTTGATCAAGTCGTTTACGTTTATTTGCAGTGCCCTCAAAACGTTCTTCAAACCAGATAAAGATAAAGGTCCAGACAGTTTGTGGGCATGTATAACCGCACCAAACTCGACCTAAGTAGGTGGTAATGAAGAACAACCCAAAGGCTGCGATAATAAATATCCATGCTAAGAGCGTTAAGTCTTGTGGGAAAAGAGTGAGGTTAAAAATATGATACTGTTGTTTGGCAATATCAAACAATACGGCTTGGTGCCCATTCCAACGAATCATGGGTAAGGCTAAAAAAAGAATAATCAGTCCCCAGCCAGTATAACGGCGGAGTTTTTGATATAAACCATAAACAGCACGAACATAGATTCGATTACTTGGGTTATAGCGATCAACATTTGATTGTGTCGATGTTTTGATCTCTTTTACTTTGATGCGTTCAGTCATTTTTCGATACCTAACAAGCGATTGAATGATTATTATAAGTTTATATTAGGAAATTCTAAAGTAATTAGTTAAAGGATGTGATCACACCGTGATGATGATGTCTAAGCAGTTCACTATTTACCTGCTGACGACTTGATTTTGCTTTTATTGAGTTGCTGTCATTGTCGGTTAAAGTGGATTCGCTAAATGAGTTGCTTTCATCGGTTGAGGAAAGGCTAATATTGCACCAATTGGTTAAATCAGGAAATGTTTGTGGTGGAGTGAGTTGTGCAAAAAAAGGTGATAAATCTAAATCTGTTAATAACTGCTCACTCACAAATTGTGCTCGTTGTTTACTCATTGGATCGGCGATACGGTTACGTTGCCCCCAGCCCACAATATAGTCTTCACAATAATTACTGTCGTTCTGTGGTTTTATTACAAAGGCGCTGTCCATCTCAATACCATAATAATAGTTGAGCATGGTTGCTTGAAATAACATTGCGACATCTTCGGCTTGATGCGAGTAGGCATAAAGATGATTTGCCCCCTCCTGTGACATTAAGTCACCAAGATAGCTAGCACTGTGCTGTGTTTCCTCTTCAGTAGCCGTTGTCCCGGTATATAATATTTTTGCCTGTGATATGAGAGTGCTATCGACAATTGGATAGCGTTGCTTTAATTGTTGATTTAACCGCAACACAGAAAAACGTGCAATTTCGGATCGTGTTGTTTGATCTAAATGTAGCGAAACCATTAATGAAGCGGGCATAAAATCATTAGCATGTGCTAATTCATGAAAGAGTAAGCTCGCCATTGGAATAATAATATCATCAAGAGTTCGCTCTTCGCTGTTGCTTAATGAGTACGTGCGGTAGGCTGCTTGCCCCTGTTTAACGAAGCGATGGAAAAAATCATAGCTCAGATTTGCGCCTAATTCGTCTCGGTAATCGGAAGTTTGGTCAATAGTGAGCTTTTCCTCATTGGTTAACCATAACGAAGCTGGATCAAGATAGATAGCACCAGAGCCTGTCCAGTAAAAAGAGGGGCGAATATTATCTGCAATGACTATCGCTGTGACGGAGCCAAGCAAGGTGAGTATCTCTTTGGGAAGATGAGTCAATAGAGCTTCGAAGCGCTCTCCCATCCAATCATGTGAGACAACAACACGTGACATGATCTGCGGGATTTGTGTTTCAGGGTAGCTCATCGCGATAAAAGGTAATGCTTCAACATGGCAAGAACGGGTGTAGTTGACGCAACTAGCAGGATCTTGCAATGGCTCTTGGTATGTTTGTTCTATGTAGGTATAGATATGGTCTAAGTCGGTTGCATTGTTATTAACGGGAGCGGTTGAGTCTTTACAAGCCGTGAGGAGTAAGGTTGCACCAATTAGCGGTAATAGCGTTAATGGATAGATCATATTCATTCCTTGTTTAATCATATCTACCTTTGTCAATAATCCCTTTTCTGGATAAGCAAAGCGATACAACACCGCTATTTAGGCGGGCTTCTGCGTTAATACCAAATGAAATAAATAGCTGACCTATTGTACGCCTTAAAGTAACTTATCTCTTCGTTGAAGTTTTCTAAAAAACAACTATATACGTCGAATTTAGTCTTGAGTTAAGTCATTTTTCCTGCGCAACATTTAGATATCATCCTCAATTCGATTGGTGTAAATTATCTAATAATAACCCGTTATTGTGACCATAACTCGTCTTCAGTTACGCAACACTCATGGCGCTTTATATTAAAAAATCATAGCTGTCTGATTCAAAATATTATCACGCTTGCATTCATCAGGGTTGAGGTTATATAGCGCTTACCACTTCAGTTGATTAGCTTAGCGCTGATTGTCTAACGAGCTATTTAAATAAGTCCACGTGCCTTTAGCAATGCTGTTTGAAAGTCATCTTCGCAATCTTTTTTAATGCCCGGAATCATCTCGCCCTCTTCGGTTTGATCCATTTTAAGTTGGTAAATGATCACTTCATCACTGAGCTTGTCGATAGGTTCTTTAAAGCCAGCTTCTTTACTTAATAAAGCTAATACTTCAAGTAGGCTTAGCTCTTTGTTTTTTAACCAGTATGGTTTCAGTAATTCCAACACTTCATTGACGCGATGGCATTGCATAAGTATCTCCTGTTGTTAAATATTATTTATGATAAATTATGTCGTAGCTCGGTTAACACCTGTTTTGCACCGGGCTTGATTCCTCGCCACATCGCAAAACTTTCAGCTGCTTGGCCTACTAACATGCCTAAACCATCAATGGTTAAGCGTGCGCCTAACTGTTTAGCCCATGCATTAAAAGGGGTTGCTTGTGCACTATACATCATGTCATATATCGCTGTTTCTGGGCGGATAAGCGCATCATTAATTGCGGGAAGCTCGCCATTGATACTACATGCCGTTGAATTAATGATAAGGTCGAACTCACCCTCTAATTGCGAAAGCTCACTGGCACAAACATTACCCAGCCCTTGGAAAATAGACACTAAGGTCTGTGCTTTGCTAAAAGTTCTGTTAGCAATTACTAACTCTTTAGGTGATTCTGCCAACAATGGCCCACACACACCTCTTGCTGCACCACCTGCTCCGAGTAATAAAATACGTGCGCCACTGAGGTCAACATGGTTGTTTTTAAGGTCTAAGACTAACCCTGCACCATCAGTATTATCGCCAATAACTACATTATCATCGGTTAGCTTTAATGTATTAACTGCACCTGCGAGCGTTGCGCGATCGGTAAGTTGTTGTGCGAATTGAAAAGCTTGCTCTTTATAGGGCATGGTAATGTTACAACCTTTACCACCATTGGAAAAAAAGTTGCCTAGGGTGACTTTAAAGTCTTCATCTGAAGGCTCTATTGCACGATAAACAAGTTGTTGTGCAGTTTGTGTTGCAAAAAGTGTGTGGATAAAAGGTGATTTACTTTGCTTTATCGGGTTACCAAAAACAGCGTACTGATCCATGAAAGCTCCAAAATGGTAGGTAATTTATGCGCTGTAATTTAGCATAAATCTCTCATTTTCAACATATGAGCCAATAAAAAAGCGTAATAAAATTAGGGTTTATTGACTGAGGTAGAGATATTGTTTTTTTGAATGATGGTAAAAGCTTTATTTCAGCGCATAATAAAAAGGTAAGTGTGTATTCATAGCAGGTTTAGAGGTTGAGTAATTAGTGAAAAAGCGTATCGAATTTCCACTGTTTGAATTGATTGTCATCATTATCTTATTGTTTATTTTGGCTGTTTTTGCACTACCTAAATTTGTGGGTGTCGGTGTAGAGGCACGTATCAAAACGTTGAATGCGACCGCGCTAAACTTAGATGCGGTTAATCGTATATTATATAGTCGTGCCGTCATTAAAGGGTTACAAGATGAACCGTTATTAAAAACAGAAGTGTTAGGCGAAAAAGATGCTGGGGGCTATTTAGTATATGGCGAGTTACGTGCACAGGAAGAGGATTTAAAACGTTTTTTAGAGGTTGGCTTATATCACTTTTCTGTTAGCCAAAGCCCGGGAGTCTTGCGTTTATATTTAGATCCCTTTAAAAATGATGGTTGTTATCTAGATTATATACAAGCAACTAAATTAGTTTCGGTCTCAGGAGAAGCTAAGATACAAAAAGCATTTTATCGAATCCAAAGTACCGGGTGTTAAAGGTAGCGCCACTGGGCTGATTGGATTGTCGCTTATTTATGCACTAAGATTTATCACGCAATAGATAAATTGAGGTGAGTATGAAGCTACTAATATTATTCTCCACGCTATGTTTTTCTTTTTTCATCCTACCAAGCCAAGCTTGTACATTGAAGATGGGCTACCGGACCACGGCTCGATTACCCAATATCGAAGCACAGCCCAGTAACAAAGGATTATATTTAGATCTATATACTAAGGCCGCGAAACGCATTGGTTGCCAACTAGAAGTATCGCGTCAACCTAAAAAACGTATTTTGCGCGACCTTGGTCGTGGCACGTTAGATTTTTATCCAGGACTTAGCTTCCGTGAAGAACGTTCCCTATATATTCTCTTTTTTGCAAATGGTCTGCCTTCTGCTGATATCGGTTTAACACGAGTAGAGGTACCAGAAATAAACAGTTTCTATGATTTAAAAGGGAAAAGTATTTTACGCGCCTATGGTGGTACATCGGTTGATGCAAATGAGTATGGCGTTACCATAAAAACACCACCCGAACTGAGTTTTGAAAGTGCCATTGATTATATTCTAAATAAAAATGCGGACTTTTATGAAGATGAAATAGGCACGCTTTCTTATTATTTAAAAGATCACCCCAGAGCAAAAGAGTTAAAGTTTCATCTTAATTGTTGCGGTGGTTTAACTGAATTAACCGTTGGCTTCTCGCGTGCTTCCCCACATTTAAAAGAGGAAGCAAATCCGGATTATGATCCAAGTAAAGAGCTTGATTATAACAACTTTCCTAAACGAGTCGCTGAACGTTCAACTGCCTATCGTTTCCAACAGGCATTAATGGAGCTTAAAAAAGAGGGGTATACGAATAATCTATTTCTTCAATATTATGGCGTTAATATAGAAGAGCTGCTAAGCAAAAAATAGACGCAACCACATGCCCATTGGCGAAGTAAACCCAGTTGTTACTGAGCTTATTTCGCCTTTATCAATAATAAAAATAGTCGGCGTTACACTGACTCCCCAATCACGGCTAATTTCACCTTTGGGATCATTTACCACGTTAAAATTATAATCTTTAGCATTTAGGTATTGCTTAATACGCTGCTTTTCACCAGACGTAAGTGCAACACTGACTACTTGATATTGCCCAGAGAGAAAATCAACAGAGGGTGAAACCGCACTGCAAATAGAGCACCATGTTGCCCAGAAATAGACCATAACTGGCTTCTCTGTGCTCATCGCTATTAAGTCTATCTTGTCACCTAATACCGACTCAGTCACAAGGGTGGGCGCTTTTCCTGATGCCATCGATTTACTGCGCCAGAGATCGGCTCCCCAGCCAACTATTACCACAATGATGGTAAATATGAGTATTTCTTTAAGCCAGCCGAGCCATCCTTTGCGTCGCTTTTGGGGTTTTAGTGGTGTTTCTTGGTGCATGTTATTACTCCTGTGATTGCGCCAGTGCGTCGAGTACGGCATCGCTACTTAAAATGGTGGAGAGCTCAATGCCTAGTGGTGTTGTTGGGCCATAAACGATATTAAAAGGTACGCCATAACGTCCATAGGATTGAAGATAGTCAGTAACGTTATCGGAGCGAACCGTCCAATCTCCTTTCATTAGAATTACATTATCTGCTTGCAGTGCGCTGTATATTGGATCTTGCAGTATCACGCCGATTTTGTTTGCTTTACAGGTCACACACCAATCTGCGGTAACATCGACGAACACGGTTTTACCAGCTTCAACATGTTGTTTGAGTCGTGCAGTATCGAGCGGTTGCCATTGCAAATCTGTTGCTAATGGTGTTGCCCAATGTTTAGCGGTAAGGCTACTGATTAATAAGCCAATAGCACCAAAGATGAGAAGTGCTGCGAGGCTAATAAGTAATGTTTTTTTACCATGTTTTTTAGCAATTAAAACAAATAATAACACCAGTAAAATAAGGGTGAGCACAATAACATTAGTTAAGCCGATAAAACTACTCAGTAAGCTTATTAACCATAAGCTGGTGGCTAAAATCATTAAGGCAAAAATAAGTTTAACGGTACCCATCCATTTACCTGGCTTAGGCAATAGCTGTGCAATCGATGGAAATAGCGCTATTAGCAACCAAGGTAATGCCATGCCTAATCCTAAAGCACTAAAAATAGCAAACAATTCAATCGTTGACGCGCCTAAAGCAAACGCAACCGCTGTGCCAAGAAAAGGTGCGCTACAAGGCGTCGCCAGTAATGTGGCAAACATGCCCTGTAAATAATGACCGAGATAGGATTGATCACCTTTTGTGGCTAACCAGGTTTGCATGCTAGAGGGCAGTTGAATCTCAAAAAGTCCTAACATATTAGCTGCAAACAGGGCTGTGATTGCTACCATGGTGGCGATGAAATATGGATTTTGAAATTGGATCCCCCATCCCAATGCTTCACCAGACAGCTTTAATGTGAGCAAAAATAGTGCAAGTAACCAAAATGAGGTGAGAATTCCCAATGAAGAGGCTAAGAATTGTTTGCGAATGTGAGACTTTTGAATGCCATGTGCCCCTAATATGGAGCTTAATTTCATTCCCAAAACAGGTAAAACACAAGGCATGATATTAAGAATTACCCCCCCCAGTAAGGCGATTAAAAACATAGATAATAGATTATTGGTGGTCGATTGAGTTGCAAGCGGTTGATCACTACTCATCGCAATTAACTCAGCAACAATATTATTGTCAACAACCGTAGTATGAATTTGGGTCTTTGTTAGATTAACTTCGCCAGCCCAACTTGAAACATCAAACGTTGCGTTTAAGGTTTTTCCTTGTACTTCAACTTTTGGTGTGGAAAAGAAGATGCCATCTAAATCAGGGTTTTGTAAGTCGACAAATACATCTGGTTGTTGCCAGTTAAATTGGTTTTTTACCTGTACGATGAGCTGTTGTTTAGTCTGGTTCCAATAAGGGGTAATAGCTGTAATTGATGCGCTTTCTTGGCCTGCATTAATTTGCTCTTCGTCGATCAGTATTGGTACTGCGCCCATTGCCTGTGCATAATTAAAGGCGACTGTTTGATCAACGACTAAATCTGTTGTCGTAAATGCGAGTTCAATATCGTAATCGCTCAGCACACAAATTGTTGTGCATGATGCAAGGGTCAATCGCCCTTTTAATAGGGTCGGTTGGTTTAAATCCTTTAATTCGAGGCTTAAAGGAAGATGAACTTGGTGTTTATAGCCTAATGTATCAACACCTAGAACTGGATAACGTTGTGGGGCTGGCCAAAACCAGTTGATATTTTTAATGTTTTTAGACTCATTTTGCCACATAAAAGTAGGAGCGACCCCTCCTTCTCCCGGCGATCGCCAATAGGTTTTCCAATCACCCTCGAGATTAATATCTAATAGCAACTCTGCTGTTTTAGCATCAGGATCAACCTGTCCGGTCATTTGTGCTTGTACTGAAACGGGTTTATGCATTGGGCTAGTTAACCAGCCACTATTGGTTTGAATAAAATCTGCGCTGAATAATGGCCAACTACAGAATATCAGTAGCAATGCTAATAGAGGTTTATAACTGGATAGGGTTTTCAAGGTAATGCTCCAAATCGTATGTGTCGATTAGTAAGACAGGTTATTTTACAGAAAAATTTCAATGAATTATCTGTTTTTCATCAGAGTCGAGAATGCCTATAAAGTTCACTCTATGCCTTTAATAGCGTGCCCAGATCGCAGTTTCTGTTTATTAAAATAAAATAAAGTGAATCTTTAGAGTGCTTTTGTTTCATATCAGTTAACGGTATTATTGCGTTTTAATTGGGAGAGTGTGATGAATTACCAAGCGGCTATTTTTGATATGGATGGCCTGTTATTAGATACTGAAAGAGTTTGCCAACAAGCTTTTCGTGAGAGTTGTGAGGCATTATCACTTCCTTTTCTAGAAGATACCTACCTATCTATTATTGGTTGTAATGCACAGGGGATAGAAAATATTTTAACCGCTGGATATGGCGATAAAATTGATTATCAAATATTGCGTAAAGCTTGGATGGATAGATATCACCCCGTTGTTAATACACAGGCAATCCCAGTAAAAAAAGGGGTTTTGGCTTTATTAAATTGGTTAAAGTCTGAAAAAATCCCGATGGCAGTAGCAACATCCACACATCGTGAATTAGCGATCACTAAACTAAAACTCGCTGGAATATATGATTTTTTCGATAGCCTTTCGACAGGGTGTGAAGTGCAGCATGGCAAACCTCATCCTGAAATATTTTTGTTAGCTGCCGATCGTTTAAAGGTGTTGCCTGCACGATGTTTAGCCTTTGAAGACTCTAACAATGGTGTACGTGCAGCGGTGTCGGCTAAAATGCAGGTATTTCAAATTCCTGATTTAGTTGCCCCTTGCTCTGAGGTATTAGCTTTGGGGCATAATGTCCTTGATTCATTAACGATGGTGCCACAGCAGTTAACTAAACATGGCGTTCTATCTCAGGGCATAGCTTAATAAAGTCTAGCCATATTTGTTTATCGATAGACATCTTTGTTAAAAGGTTATCAATAATTTTTTCGTCTAACCCCTTCTTCTTCGTCAGAAGGTAGGTTTCACTTAGCAGATTACTTTTATATAAAAGTGTCGCCAGTGCTGATTCATGAATATTGTGATGTGCTTGCAGGGCATCGCAATAAAGTACTGGTAGGCCCCATTCCTGAGCAATAAAAAAAGAGATGTCTGCTGACATTTCAGACATCAACTCCTTGAAGGTGCGTGTACCCGGTGTGCTACCAGGGGGCTCGGTACGCAAGGCTTCACATAGGCAATTAAAAATAATGATTTTGCCCACATCATGAATCAATCCTAAAAAGTAGGCATCAAACTCATCTTCATTTTCAGCTTTTGCCAACTCCCGGCATAAAAAAGCACATTGCATTGAGTGTATCCAGATCTGTTTACCAAACATTTTGTAATAGATAGGGGCTACCGGGCGAATTTTTTCTAATAAGATGGTGGTTGAAATACTGGCTATCGCTTTAACCCCAATTAATGAAACCGCTTTGGGCAAAGAGGTCACTTCGCCTTCACCCGTGAAATAGAGTGCTGAATTGGCTACTTTCAACACTTCAATAGCAAGTGAAGGATCTTTTTCAATCACTAATGCAATATCTAAAAACTTTGCGTTGTCATTTTTTAATGTATCGATAAGTTCTAATAATACTGCTGGTAATGGTGGGATTCGAGCGCTTAATTGCTCACTATCGTTAAGAATAAACCTAACATTCTCTAATGCTTTTTGCTCAACAGGGTTGATTTCAGTACTGAGTTGCTCTGGACCAAACATCGCATCATAAAAAGCACTGGAAAGTTTTCGTTGCACGTAATGTATCCTTGAAAATAAATTATGAGTGTAATACAAACTCAGTGTTTTATTGTTTTTTTGATGTATATTGCTGAGAAAATGAAGTTATTTTGATTAACTGTGAGCAATGATATTGGCAATAATATTCAAGTATCTCTATGATTTGTCGATATATAATTATCTATTTTTTATCTGTGGGGTGTGATGTGTTATCAAAAATAAGTTTAAGAGCCAAAATGGCTTTGCCGGTGTCATTAGTGTCTATTTTGTTTGTCGCCATTTTAGTGAATGTTTGGTTAGCCTTTAACGATTTGGAAGATTCAGATAGATTGCAAAATGAGCAAGTAAAACCTGTTTTATCGCAACTGAATGATGGTTATCGCGATCTTTATCAGATTATGTCCTATACCACTGCCATCGTTTTAGCAGATGGCGATCCTAATTTAATTCGTTACTATAAAACCGAGTTCGCTGATGAATTAGAAAAAATAGGCGCTCGCTTAAATGCTCCGCAGAGATTAATCGACTCAGGGTTTATTGCCCCTCAAAACAATGCTGTCATGCAAAAGCTACGTGATGATTTGCAAGCCTCATTAAATTTGTATGAAGGTTTTTTCGAGCTATCAAATGGCTATGAGTCTTATTACGTAAAACATCAATTACAACTTAAATCCCTTTTTGATGAAATAAGAGATGGCATTAAAACGCTTTCTGAGCGTATTGAGCAAGCGGAAAATAAGCTCCAACAAGAGAAACAAAATTACGTTAAACGAACCACGATTATTATGGAATTAGGTGGGTTGATAGCAGTTATTCTATCCGTCATATTAACATGGTTTTTATCAGGCTTAATTATTGCGCCTATTCAACGCTTGAGTCGCGCAATGAAGGATATTTCTCAAGGCGATGGCGATTTAACGGCACGTGTTCAGGTTGAAACAGAAGATGAAATCGGCAGGCTTGCTCGTGCCTTTAATGATTTCATGGAAAAAATTCATCGTACTATTTCAGAGGTTGTTGAAGCTTCACAGCAAGTACGTAATGAGATGGATAATATTGGCAATGTAACCCAGTCTATTTCTGCTGGTGCGAGTGAGCAACAACAGGAAAGTGATGCTGTAGCGACAGCTGTCCATGAAATGAGTGCAACCAGTGATACTGTCAGTAGTCATGCTAATGAAGCCGCTAGTGCCTCACAAAGTGCAAGTGATGAAGCAAATAATGCTAAATTGGTGTTAGGTGAAACAGTGGTTTCAATTCAATCGCTTTCAACTGAGATAGCACAGGCTGGCGATGTTATTAATACGCTTGAAAATGATGTAAAAGATATCAGCTCGATTTTAGATGTTATTCGTGGCATTGCAGACCAAACAAACCTGTTAGCGTTAAATGCAGCTATTGAGGCTGCCCGTGCTGGTGAGCAGGGACGCGGTTTTGCTGTGGTTGCTGACGAAGTGCGCTCTCTTGCGAGTAAAACGCAAGATAGCACTGGTGAGATTCAGAGCATGATTGAGAAGTTGCAAAATGGTGCACAGCACGCTGTTAAAGTGATGACCTCTTCACAAACCAATGGCCAAGAAACAGTACAGCAAGCAGATATTGCTGGTAACTCTTTAGATGCAATTGCAGGAGCAATCAGTGTTATTAATGATATGAACATTCAGATTGCTACCGCTGCAACGCAACAGAGTCAGGTTAGTGAAGATGTTAATGTGAATGTCCAACGCATTGCTGAAAATAGTCATCAGGTTGTTGGTATTGTTTCAGATGCAGAAAAAGCATGTAAAGCATTAGGTACACAATGTAGTAAGCTTGATAAGTTGGTTGCGCAGTTTAAAGTATAAACATCGCTGTTATGGTGAACTATTAAGGAGGCTTAGCCTCCTTTTTTAATAGGCTTTTGGGTGGCTCTTCCATTACCAGAACTGAGGTTAACTACTTTGTCATTGCGATTACAAGCCAATACTATCGAGTATTTCTAAAAATACTTCCTCTCTTTGTTTACTAGTAAGTTTTGGATATAAGCGACATAGGCGAATTGCTTGTGAAAATTTATTTTTACCTAAAACGCTTAATACACGTGTAAATAACTCCTCATCTAAAAAAAAAGTTTTAACAGCATGGGTAACCGCATCGTTTAAGCAAGGATAATGAATGCCGTCAAACTCAAACTGTTCATTGTCTAACTCAGCAATTAATTGATCGTTATTAATGACCACTGGCCAACCTTGATAGTTGATGCGTGCTTGCATCATTTTAAACATTGGCCAAGCACTGCGTTTAAAGCCTTCAAAGGCACTGCCTTCGAGCTCAGACTCGAGAAGCTCTTGCTCAGTCCAATTCGAGCCAATGCTTAATACTTTTTGGTGTTTTTTAACGAGTGCTTGTTTAATCGCATCACGGTAAGCAAAAACTGAAGTAAACGCGGTACGTTTTACAATAGATGCACACTCTTTACAGCTCGGCAAAAAAATTGCTTTATGAGTAACGATATTGCTTTCATATTCTTTTCTCGGAAAGCAGATATTTTTATCATCAGGCTCACCACAAAACCAACAGGTGTTGCGAAAGTTAAAAGGTATTTCGATGGCTGTATAACTGTTCATTATATATTTGCTCTTGATGAAGGATGCAGGGAGTTTACCCTTGTTACTTTTCTCACATCAACCGATAGTATAAATCTCCCAAATAGTATTAATTATCATTTGCATTTGGTTTTTTGTTTTGTTACTATCTTTTTTGTTGATTGGGTGCCTTGCACAGCATCTTGTTAACTGCTTTGGTTAGCTAGAAACCTGCCTAAATCCTTCGGGCAGGTTTTTAGCCAAAGGCTATCATCGACTTGATTTTTTAGCCTATTTTAGCTTCCCACACAACACTCATCCCTTTTCTAGAAATAAATAGCAGATCTATTTCACTGGCTAAAGAAGCCGATCTCGTCGTTAAAAACTATTTAAATAGAACAAACGTTTACCTCAAATTCCGCCTTGAGTTAAGTCACTTTTCCTGGGCAAAATTGAGTTAACAGATTTAATTAGATTGGAATTATTAGGTTTGAATATCTGAGATGGTGAATATTTTATTGATGGGTAATGAGTTGCTTGTAAAGATAAACAGATGAAGGCGAGAGCTGCTCGCCTTCTGAAAGTTAATCGGCTGCTTGTACTTGGTTGCGTCCGTTAGTTTTAGCCCTATATAGTGCGTTGTCTGCGCGCTCTAAAAATGAAGCTGTAGACTCATGTCGATGTAACTCAGCTACGCCAAAGCTCGCCGTTGTATTAATGCCTGCTAATAATGGCTTTTCAGCGATTAGCTTACATAGTTTTTGAGCTAGATTGATGGCTTTATCTCGTTTAGTGTCCATACATAGAATAATAAACTCTTCGCCTCCCCAGCGGGCAAACTTATCTTTTTGACGAATATTTTCATTAATGGTGCGCCCGAATTGAATTAGAAGATCATCTCCGACAGAGTGACCATGCTCATCATTAATACGTTTGAAAAAATCAATATCAATAAAAATAAGGCTAAATGGGATACGCTGTGCGTGTGCTTTCTCTTCACATTCAATCAGGTACTTACTTAAGCCTACTCGGTTTCTTAATCCTGTCAGAGCATCACGCTTGGCTAATTTTTCTAGCTCTTGTTTTTCTAGTTGTAATGCAGCCATCACTTCATTCTGTTTTAGTTGTTGGCTTTTAGATTGGCGGAGGCGTGAACGGAAAGATTTAAGTTGAACTAATAGTGCGATAACTGCGCTACCAAACCACATTGCAATAATTGAAAATAGAATATTTTCTTTACTAATTAGGTTGTAACGAAAGGTAACTTCTTTTACGAGAATAGTTATCTCCCCTTCATCAACTAGCCCGCCAGAAGCAACCGTTAGTAGTGGACTATTGCTAATTTCTACACCACGTAATTCTAGCGGAATATCACGAGCCTGTAGCCACCATGAAACAACATTGAAGTCTTTGATAGGTATGAATTTTCCGTTCGGATAATCATTTGGGGAGTACTCCACTTCGTTTATTTTTAAGGAGTTTCCATCGGTGTATAGGTTGGTGTAGAGCGGGTTGTAGTTACGAATATAAAAACGTATTTGATCGTTTGCTTCACCCATTGTACTGATATTAAGAAAGACCTCTGTATATGCGGAAAGGTCCACTCCTTTTGCATAGTTGAATGCACCTTGATCTTCTCGTTCAGCTAAATGTAATTTTAACTCGCAATATGGCCACTGGTATTCCAGACTAATATTACACTTAAGCATAATACCTTCGTCAGTGTAAGTAATATCAGCAGTTGTTTGCCCGCCTTGTGATAGATCGGTATTTAATCCCATCTGCTCTTGACGAGTAAGATCAACGCTATACGTCTTGTAAATCCCATTTTCATAGGCGAAAAGAGCTATAATTGTCGCACTAATTAGTATCAGTAGAGAAATAGTTCTCAGGCTGGAATTCATTTGCAGGCCTTTTATCTAGCATAAAGATCAAAATAAAGGTATAGATTAAAGTGCTAAGCAATCAAATTCAACGCTTTGATAGCATAAGTATGAGTTAGGTAGATTTTATATTTATATTGTTTATTTTAGCCCCTATTTTGATACTGAATAGGGGCTTTGACAGCATGCCTATTCGACGGTAACTGCCTTGGCTAGGTTTCGTGGTTGGTCAACATCTGTTCCTTTGATTAATGCAACGTGATAAGAAAGTAGTTGCATTGGTATCGTGTAAAAGATTGGCGCGATAATATCGTCTACATGAGGTAGAGAGATGATTTTCATGCCATCGCAGGCCTCAAAACCAGAATTTTCATCCGCAAATACATACAAGAGCCCACCACGTGCGCGTACCTCCTCTACATTGGATTTGAGTTTTTCCAACAGATCATTGCTTGGCGCGATAACGACGACTGGCATATCTGCATCCACAAGTGCTAGCGGGCCATGCTTTAGTTCACCTGCTGCATAAGCTTCAGCATGAATATAAGAGATCTCTTTTAGTTTTAATGATGCTTCCATGGCAATTGGGTAATATTCACCGCGCCCAAGAAATAGAGTGTGTTGCTTATCTGCAAAATCGATGGCTAGTTGTTCAATTTCGCTATCAAAAGTCAGTGCTTTTGATATGTCAGAAGGTAAGCTGTGTAGCGCTTTAACAATATTTTCCTCCTGTTGTCTGTTTATCTTACCCTGTTCTTTACCTATTGCAGTTACCAGCATTAGCATTGCTGCTAGTTGAGTGGTGAAGGCTTTGGTAGAAGCAACACCAATTTCTGTACCTGCACGAGTCATAAAGGCGAGGTCCGATTCGCGCACTAAAGAGGAACCTGAAACATTACAAATAGTCATTGCTGACATGTAACCTTTTTGTTTGGCTAAACGTAATGCAGCTAAGGTATCCGCTGTTTCACCCGATTGCGATAGGGTAAGCAATAAACTATTGGGGCGCACAACAAATTCTCGATAACGAAACTCTGATGCTATCTCTACGTCACAACTTACTCCCGCCAATGCTTCAAACCAATAACGAGCAGTCATGCCGGAGTTGTAAGATGTACCACAGGCGATGATTTGTATATGCTCTACTTTCGATAAAATCTCTTTCGCCCCTGTTCCAATACTCTCAACTAATACGCTGTTTTTACTGAGGCGTCCTTCCATCACATTGGTTAATGCACTTGGTTGTTCAAAAATTTCTTTTTGCATAAAGTGGCGGTATTTCCCTTTGTCACCTGCATCATGCTCAATTTGTGATTCATGAATTTCGCGGGAGACTTGATCTCCGTTAATATCGAATACTGTTACGCTATGGCGTGTTATCTCAGCCACGTCACCCTCTTCTAAAAACATAAAGCGACGAGTTACATTTAATAATGCTAACTGGTCAGAGGCAATAAAGTTTTCGCCAATTCCTAAACCAATAACAAGCGGGCTTCCTGAGCGCGCGACGACTAAGCGACTTGGATCGCGACGATCCATTGCGACTGTACCGTAGGCGCCTTGAAGTTGTTGTGCGGTTTTTTGTAGTGCTTCCTGTAAATTTTCCGACTGACGTAACTCCCACTCCAGTAAGTGGCCAATGACTTCGGTATCGGTTTGTGATGTAAACTGATACCCACGGTTACGTAGGGTGTCGCGTAAACTTTCGTAATTTTCAATAATGCCATTATGGACAATTGCAATATCATTACCGGACATATGTGGGTGAGCGTTAATCTCAGAAGGCTCACCATGAGTTGCCCAGCGGGTATGAGCAATCCCTGTTCCACCGGCAATGGGGGCTGCTGAAAGGCCCTCTGAGAGCGCATTGACTTTCCCTAAACGTCGTAATCGAATCAGTTCGTTATCGCTATTAACGATAGCAACGCCTGCGGAATCATAACCGCGGTACTCAAGTCGCTTTAATCCCTCAAGTAAAATATCTGATACATCTCTTTGCGCTACAGCGCCAACAATTCCACACATAGTAATTCTGCCTCATATAGTTAAGTGTTCAAATCAAAGATAAACCTGCATAAAAATATATATTAATGCAGGATAGTGCATTTTTAGGTAAATAAACACGCAAAATAAAATATTTTTTGCATGTTTTTTCTGATTTTTAGAAAATGATACTGAGATGCATGGCACATAATTTTTAAAGAGGGTCGCTAAATGAGAAATAACTGTTTAAAATAACAGTAACCTTTTGTGGAGAATTCGATGTTTATTACCCAACTTAGCCAATTACTAATTTTACTGTGGAAACTATCATCGGTATTTGTGATCCCACTTATTATGATTGCGTATGTCATGTTAATGAGTCGTTATGATGCAAACTTTACTTTTGCAGATTTAGATAAAGGAAAAAACATACATAAATGGTTGGTATTCGCTATCTACTTGGCTTACCTGCTTTTATGGAATCGAAGTAATAAATTTGTGACTGAATATCTTAAAAAGTTACAGTATTCATGAACCTTACCCCCATCGAATTATCAATTTTAGCGACACTGGTCGTCTTGCTATTGCTCTCTTGTGCTTTGTACCTACGCACTAAAAGCCAGTTAACAACAACACAGTTGCTTCACCAACAAGAAAGTAACTTTCAACAATCACTACTGGAAAGTCGCTCGACAGAATTAGAAGCATCAAAATTGTTGGTTGAAAGCTTACAATCTCAACAGAATAAATTAACAGCAAGATTGCGGGAATCGGAAGTACGTTTGCAGGCAGGAGAGCAACGGTTGCGTGATCAATTAGCCAGTGAAGAAAAGTTGAGTGCACAATTTGAACTGCTTTCGCAACGTATTTTCAATGATAAATCGGCGCAGTTTAAGGCACTTAATGAAGATAATTTAACGCAGTTATTAGCCCCTTTTAAAGTACAGTTAGAGGGGTTTAAGCAACAAGTGAATGCGTGTTATATGAGTGAAAGCAAAGAGCGCTATAATTTACAGGCTGAAATTAATAAATTGGCACAGCTTAATCAGATGATGCAACAGGAAACCAATAACCTAACCAATGCCTTGAAGGGAGATAATAAACAGATGGGTAATTGGGGAGAAGTGGTCTTGCAACGTATTCTAGAAAACTCGGGACTACGTGAAGGGCACGAATATGAAACACAGGGGCATTATAAGAGCGAATCAGGGCAACGCTTTTTACCTGATGTAGTCGTTCATTTACCACAAAATAAAAATATTATCATTGATTCTAAAGTATCGCTGGTGGCCTATGAGCGTTATTTTAACAGTGATGATGTGAATGAGCAGCAAGAAGCGCTTAAGGCACATGCATTATCGGTGCGCCAGCATATCAAAGGGCTAGCCAAAAAAGATTACCAAAATTTGATTGGTGCAAATAGCTTAGATTATGTACTGTTATTCGTTGCCGTGGAACCTGCATTTATTGTCGCCATTGAGCACGATCCCGAATTAGTGAAACTCGCATTAGATAATAACATTCTTCTTGCGAGCCCAACTAATTTAATGATTGCCCTTCGTACTATAGAAAACCTATGGCGCTTTGATTTACAGGAAAAAAATGGTCGTTTGATCTCAAATCAAGCCAGTAAGTTATACGATAAGCTACGCTTATTTAGTAATAACTTACTTGAAGTGGGTACTCAGCTGGGCAAGGCCCAGGATAGTTATGACCATGCTTTGAAGCAATTCAGTGAAGGTCGCGGTAATTTAATTGCGCAAGCAGAATCCCTGAAAACGATGGGGGTCACTGTGAATAAACCACTCCCAGAGCAACTTGTTGAATTAGCAAAGGGAGAAAAGTGATAAGAGAGGTAATATGATTCGAATCTATAAACCCGGAGAGCTTTCCAGCGGATGGTCAGGTGTACGTGTTTCGGTTAGTGTTAATGGTAAGTCGAAACAAGCATATTTTTCATATTCAACCTATACCGACTCAAAGGCGTTACAACTTGCACAAGATAAAGAGCGCCAGTTACTCAAACAACAACTCAAATATGCGCGTAATAATATCAAATCTAAGCGCTCCAATACCGGTTTTAAGGGGATTTCATTTACCCATGAGGTCAAAGTGACAGAGAGCGGTAAGCGTTATAGTTACCCAGTGGTGACTTTTCAACATCGAAAAGATGGAGAGTTAACTTCAATGAAGTGGCGCATAAATCAGAACTTAGAGATACCTAAAGCGATGTGGCAGGAGATCTGTTTGCGTGTTAAAAACAGCCGTACACTGAACGCAAAAACTTATGAGTATATGTTAGCTCATCGGCCTGATCCGAGCGCTCATTTTGGAGCTTACAAGCACTAACGTCGCCAGAAATGGCGAGTTAACATCACCACCACTGTCAATATCTCCAAACGGCCCATTAGCATACATAATGATAGTATCCATTTGGATAGGTCTGAAAAATGTGCAAAATTCCCAGCAGGGCCTATTTCAGAGACAAGACCCGGTCCGACATTAGAGACTGCAGTAATCGCTGCGGTTAACGATGTCATCGCGCTTGAGCCACATAAAGTGAGCAGTAAAGAGGCCACTAAAATAGTGGCTACATATGCAAGTACAAAGGCAATTAACGAGCGCAAAATATCATCACTGACGACACGATTGTTATACTTTTGTGGAAAGATGCCATGTGGATGCATCAGCAACATAAGTTGACGCTTTAATAAGCTAAAGGCTATTTGAAAGCGGAAAATTTTAATACCGCCAGTGGTTGAGCCTGAACAAGCACCCGCAAACAGCAAACCAAAGAAGATCATCACGCTAAAATCGCCCCAACTAATAAAGTCATCTAAACCAAAACCTGTCGTTGTGACAACAGACATGACGTTAAATAAGCTTAAGCGAATAGCATCGAGCCAACCAAATTGACCACTATAGGTGAGGTGTAGCGTTAAACAGAATGTACAAAACACAACCAACTTTATAAAGCCTTGAATTTGAGCATCCTTTAGCAAGAGTAAAGCATTGCGTCGATTGATGGCGCGGATAAAAAGTAGAAATGGCAGGCCTCCTAAAAACATAAATAGGATGGCGTTCCAGTGTGCCCCCTGTGAAAAATTACCCATTGAGCCATCAGAGGTAGAGTATCCGCCCGTAGATATAGTGGTCATCGCATGATTTAGCGCATCGAAGCTACTCATTCCTGAGAGCAGGTAACCGATAAAGCAACAGATACTTAAAAATAGATAGACGATTAAAATATCCATCGCAACACGTCGTGTTTTAGACTCAGCTTTATCTGACCAGTCGGAAGATTCAGTTTGGAAAAGGCGCATCCCGCCGACGTTTAAGAAGGGCAAAATAGCTACCCCCATTACGATAAACCCAACACCTCCTAACCATTGTAAGATTGAGCGCCAGAGAAGAATGCTAGGGTGCATGTTATCTAACCCATGTAATACGGTACTACCAGTAGTGGTAATACCAGACATCGTCTCAAAAAAAGCATCGCTGTAACTAATATGTTCAATAAACACAAAGGGGAGTGCCGCAAATAAGCTTGCTAGTACCCACACGCCAGTGGTGAGCAAAAACATCTCTCGTACACCGAGTCTTGAGCGTTGTTTTTCACCACCGAGGAAGATAAAAATAAAAGAAGCAATATGGGTGATTGCGATTGCAGAAAGGAACTCAACTCCACCTAAGCTGTCTTGATAAAAAGCCAGTGCCATTGGGAAATACATGAACACTGCCATTTTAGATAGCACCAGACCGGTGATAAAAAAGAGCGGGCGATAAACCATTTATAGCACCAAACTACAGGAAGAATGGGCTAGGCTGGAATAGCTTTTCAATATCACTAATGTATTTTTTATTAACCAAAAATAAAATCACGTGGTCATCACTTTCTACCACCGTATCATCGTGTGCAATGAGTACTTCATTGTTACGGACAATGGCACCGATACTTGTACCGGGTGGTAATTTTAATTGATTTAGCTGTTTGCCTACGACCTTAGATGTCATGCTGTCACCACGAGCAATGATCTCAATTGCTTCGGCTACCCCTTCACGCAATGAGTATACGTGTTTAAGGTCGGCTTTACGGACATGGGTAAGTAGCGCTGAGATTGTTGCTTGTTGCGGTGATATAGCGATATCTAATATATTACCCTGCACTAAGTCAACGTATGCGGTGCGCTGAATAAGAACCATCGCTTTACGTGCGCCCATACGTTTGGCTAGCATTGCAGACATAATGTTCGCTTCATCATCATTGGTGACGGTGATAAACAGATCTATTTGATCAATATGTTCTTCAGCTAATAGCTCTTGATCGGAGGAGCCACCACAAAAAACAATGGTATTGGACAGCGTTTCAGATAGGTATTCAGCACGTTTTAAATTCTTTTCAATCAGTTTAACGGAGTTTTCTTTTTCTAAACGCTTAGCAAGACTCTCGCCGATATAGCCTCCCCCAACAATCATAATACGCTTGTATGGGTGCTCTAATTTCTGCATTTCACTCATTATCGCTTTAATATGCTGACTCGCGGTAATGAAGAATACCTCATCGTCGGCTTCAATAATGGTCGTGCCTTGTGGACGAATTGCTTTGCCTCGCCTAAAAATAGCCGCTACGCGAGCTTCGATATTAGGCATATGTTCTTTCAGTGTTGAAATTGCATTACCTACTAACGAACCACCGTAATAGGCCTTGATTGCGACCAAACCCACACGACCTTCAGCAAAGTGTGCGACTTGTAATGCACCGGGATGCTCAATTAATTGATAGATATAATCACTGACCAATTTTTCTGGGGCAATAATATGATCGATAGGGAATGCATCAGTATTAAAAAGCTCCTCTTCAAACATCACCATGCTTTGTGAGCGGATTCGCGCAATTTTTTTAGGCACATTAAAGAGGGTAAAGGCGATTTGACAGGCAACGATGTTTATTTCATCAGAATTAGTCACTGCGATTAACATATCAGCATCAGCTGCGCCTGCTTCCCCTAATGTACGTGGACTAGACGCATTACCTTGAACGACACGTAAATCAAACCTATCTTGAAGGTCTTGTAGCTGTTCATGAGAAGAATCAACAACGGTGATATCGTTATTTTCACCTACTAAGTTTTCAGCCAGTGATGCGCCAACTTGTCCTGCACCTAATATGATAATTTTCATCGTTGCTTATAATCCTTGGATAGGGAGCACTTATTCAATAGAGTGCTCCATATTGGCGCTATTTATGGGGTAAATGGCGCAGTGTTTTATTTCGCTTTTTGAAGTTTTGCATAATAGAAGCCATCCATTGCATCTTCATTCGGTAATAATTGGCGACCGTGTTCAACGCTATTATATTGTTCTGACAATGGAATTA
The DNA here is from genome assembly GCF_002835465.1 of Psychromonas sp. psych-6C06. Taxonomy (NCBI): domain Bacteria; kingdom Pseudomonadati; phylum Pseudomonadota; class Gammaproteobacteria; order Alteromonadales; family Psychromonadaceae; genus Psychromonas; species Psychromonas sp. psych-6C06. The sequence goes on from NZ_PIZM01000009.1 coordinate 74,779, forward strand.
ATGTGGCATCACTTTGACTTTCTAAAAAGCGTTGTACTTGTTGCTCATTTTCATCGGGTAAAATGGAACAGGTTGCATACAGTAAAACACCACCCGGTTTTAGCTTCTTCCATAATGCGCTTAGAATGCTTTTTTGTAGCGCCACTAACTCGGCAATATCACTGTCACGGCGTAACCAACGAATGTCTGGATGACGACGGATAACACCTGTTGCACTGCAGGGCGCATCACATAAAATGCGATCAAACTGTTCGCCTTGCCACCAAGTATCTGGTTGTGAAGCATCGCCATGAATCACCGTTGCTTTAAGGTTTAAACGCGCTAAATTCTCTTCGACACGCGTTAAACGGTTGGCATCTGCGTCAACGGCTACCATCTGTTTGATCGCGGGTTGTAGTTCTAATGCGTGTACCGTTTTACCACCCGGTGCTGCACAGGCATCAAGAATTAATTCATCGGCTTGTGCGCCTAAGTAATGTGCCGCTAATTGCGCTGCGCCATCTTGTACCGATACCCAACCCTCAGTAAAACCTGGTAATTTATAAACATCGGTGGCTTTCTCAAGGCGCAGTGCATTACTGTTTTCAGTATCGCTAGCGACAATACTTGGTAGTGTGGCTTCGCTTAACAATTGTTGGTATTGCTCACGATTGTGGTGTGTTTGATTTACTCGCAACCACATTGGTGCCTGTTGGTTATTTTCAGTCATAATGGTTGCGGCTTGTTGCTCACCATACGCCTGTTGTAAACGCTTAACTAACCAGCTTGGATGACAATACTTTAATGTATCTTGCTGATCCGCTTTTTCAATTAAACCTTCCTGCTCACGTAAAAAATTACGTAACACACCATTAATCATCCCTTTTAGTGCTTGCTTTTTTAATGCTTTAGCACCGTTTACGGTTTCGCCAACGGCCGCGTGACTAGGGATGCGTGTGTAGAGTAGCTGATAAAAGCCCACTAAAATTAAAAAGTGCAACTCTCGCTGTTTGCCTTTTAATGGTTTTTGCATCAATGAGCGACAAAAGAAATCGATCCTTGGCAGGGTGCGTAAAACACCATAACAAAGCATTTGTAAGAGTGCTTTGTCTTTTGGATTTAAGTCTTGCTGTGCACTGGGCAATGCTTGTGAAAGAGACTGTCCTTGTTCGACCACTTGATTGAGCACTTTAGCTGCTAATGCGCGTATATTCATCCTTGCACACCTTGAGCATTTAACGCGGTTCCGGGCGCAAATAATTCTTTACGGGAGTTTAAGATATCTTGTACCGGCATCGCTTTTTTACCGGCAAGTTGTAGCACTTGCAGGTTAAGAATGCCGTTACCCGTTGCTACTTGAATGCCATTTTTATCGGCACTAATAATGGTGCCAATTGGCTGACTTGAGGTTTCTTCAATAATACTAACTTGATGAACTTTTATTGGTTTTCCTGCTAGTTCAAAGTAACTCATTGGCCACGGGTTAAAGGCACGTACGCAACGATCAATAAACACCGCATCCTGTGACCAATCGATTAGTGCTTCTGCTTTACTGAGTTTTTTCGCATAGTTAGCCAGTGTTTCATCTTGTACTTCTGCAGTTAGCTCGTTATTTGCTAATTTTTCGATGGTCTCCACTAATACTTGTGGTGCTTGAATCGCTAATTTTTCGTAAAGCGTGCTACTGGTTTCGTGGCTTGCAATTGGGCAAACAACTTTACTAAGCATATCACCGGTGTCTAACCCCTCATTCATCTGCATGATGGTGACACCTGTCTCTTTATCACCCGCCCAGATAGAACGTTGAATAGGGGCGGCACCACGCCACCTTGGTAATAGTGAGCCATGTACGTTGAGGCAACCTAAACGTGGGGTGTTTAATACGTTAGTGGGTAAAATTAAACCATAAGCGACGACGATCATTAAATCTGCATTCAGTGACGCTAGTGTTGCAACACTCTCTTCAGATTTAAAGTTTTCCGGTTGATAGACCGGTAGATCGTGCTCAACGGCCAGTTGTTTTACCGCACTTGCAGTTAATTTTTTACCGCGACCTGCTGGTCGATCAGGCTGCGTGTAAACAGCAACGACGTTAAATTGAGACTCAATCAGTGCGCTTAAATGTTTTGCTGCAAAGTCAGGTGTCCCTGCAAAAACAATGTTTAATTTTTCCACTAAAATATATTACCTATCTGATTACTGCGATTTTATGAGAATTTAGCGTTTTGACGCTGTATCTTTTCAAGTTTCGCTTTAATACGTTTTTGCTTGAAAGGAGAAAGGTAATCGATAAACAGCTTACCCTTAAGGTGATCTAATTCGTGTTGGATACAAACCGCTAGCAAACCATCTGCTTCAATTGTTTGTGAATTCCCATCAAGATCAAGATATTGCAATGTTACAAACTCGTTTCGTTTAACATCGGCATGAGTATCAGGAACAGAAAGGCAACCTTCTTGTGATTCTTCTTCACCAGATTGTTCTATAATTTCAGGGTTAATTAGCACCATTGGTTGATTGCGTTCTTCTGATACATCAATAACAACAATGCGCGAATGAATGTTAACCTGCGTTGCAGCAAGACCGACACCGTTTTCGTCATACATGGTTTCAATCATGTTTGACGCGATAGTTTTGATCTCTGGTGTGATCTGCTCAACAGCTTTAGCAACGGTTCTAAGACGTTGATCGGGAAAATGTAATACTTCGAGTAAAGCCATGATATTATCTTGCTCTATAGTTAATGTTAAAAGAACACTAATTCTATACCCATGGAGCTTGAACATGCAACAAAGCATCGTGAGGTTATAGGGATACTCACTCCTTATACAGATATAGTTTTACTTACCAAACAAGGATTGTTATGAAATTTAAACGAGTTACCTCATTCTTATTAGGCGCAGCGCTTTCTTTTGCAGCTTTTGCAGATACGCTGACACTAAGAGAGGATCACCCTGAAACCTATACGGTTGTGAAAGGAGATACTCTGTGGGACATTTCAGCGCACTTTTTAAATACTCCTTGGTTGTGGCCTCGTTTATGGCAAGCAAATAGCCAAGTTGAAAACCCACACTTAATCTACCCAGGCGATGTCTTAACACTTATCTGGATCGATGGAGAGCCTCAGTTAACTCGTAAGCAATTGAAAAAATTGTCTCCAGAGCCTCGCTTAGAAGAGAAAGGGGTACCAATTCCAACAATCCCACTTTCTGCTATCTCAGCGTTTCTTTCAAAAGACCATATTGTTGAGCCTGAATTATTAAAAGAAGCACCTCGTTTGTTAGGTGATGCAATTGGTACACCTCGTTTCTTTGAGGGGGATGTATTTTATGGTGAGGGTCAATATGATAAAACCAAGTTATACGGTATTTACCGATTATCTGATGATTTTCATGATCCGGTTACCGACGAGTTTTTAGGTAAAGAGTTAACCTTTATTGGTCATGCTGAAGTATCTAAAAATCCAAATGTAACTAAAACAGAGCAAGTGACACCACTTGATTTCTTGAAAAGTAAGCGAGAAGCGCGTCAGGGCGATGTTATTTTGCCTATTCCAGAGTATGAAACGTTACCTGCATACTTTTTACCACAACCGGTTCCTGCTAGCGTAGAAGGGCATATTTTAGCCGCTCTTAATAATGCCGTTGCCATTGGTAAGTGGGATGTTGTGGTTATCGATAAAGGTAAACGCGATAAAATTCAAATAGGCTCGATGTTTTCTATTATGCGCTCAGGACCTGGTGTGATAGTGAACGATAAAAAAATCGAATATAAAGATGATGCCAGTCGTTTTGAGCAGATGGGTGAAGCGGATATTATTATTCCTGCAGAACGCTTGGGTGAATTAATGGTCTTTAAAGTGTATGAAAAAGTAAGTATTGCTATCGTAATGCGCAGCTCTGATGCAATGGGGGCTAAATACAAAATCAAAGGGCTAGAATTTTAACCATCAATTAACTCGCCACAGTTTTGGCTGTGGCAAGGAAGGTCTCTATTCAACAAAATCTTTTTGACTTAGATGACATTTTACCTACAACCACAGAGCAGATTAAACGCTGGATGGTGCTCGATGCTATTCCAGCGTTACAAAAACGTACTATTTTTAAATTACTCACCAAACACTCTCTCCACGAACTATTAACACTGCCTGTTGCAACCTTAAAAAGTTACCGTTTGAAAGAAACGCAAATCAATGCATTATTACACCCTAATTTAATACAGATCGAAGAAAACCTATCTTGGATCGATATCGACCAACAACGCGATATTATCTGTTTTGATGACTCGCGTTATCCAGCAAGATTAAAAGAGATCAGCAATCCTCCTTTACTTCTCTATATACAGGGCGATAGCCAGTTGTTAGCAACCCCACAAATTGCTTTAGTAGGAAGTCGTAACTGTACGCCTTATGGGCAGGAAAAAGCATATCAGTTTGCACGTGACTTGGTGGATTCTGGTCTTACTGTCACTAGTGGCCTTGCGCTAGGGATCGATGGTTACTCTCACCAAGGTGCACTTGATGCGGGTGGAAAAACAATCGCCGTGCTAGGCACAGGGCTGAATAATATTTATCCTAAACGACATTTAAAATTAGCGGGTCAAATCATTGAACATGGTTTATTGGTGTCGGAATTTTGGCCAAATAGTCCGGCTATACCGAGTCACTTTCCAAGGCGTAATCGTATTATTTCTGGATTATCTTTGGGCGTGCTGGTGGTTGAGGCATCACAACGAAGTGGCTCGTTAATCACAGCACGTTACGCTAGTGAGCAAAATAGAGAGATCTTTGCGCTGCCTGGTTCCATCGATAATAGCCAAGCATGCGGTTGTCATCATCTTATTCAGCAGGGGGCAAAACTGGTTGTTAATATTAGCGATATTACGGAGGAGATTTGTTATTTATCAACCGTTTCTTGTCTCGATAAAGAAAGCGCTACTAATATCCAAGAAGAGCAACATCCTTTAATACAATTTATCGACTTTCATCTCACCACACTTGAACAGATACTTGAGCGTTCAGGTATTGACTTGATCAATGTGCAAAATCAGTTAATAGAGTTAGAGATAACTGGTAGAATCAAGGTTACCGCTGACGGTTATACTCGCTGTTAACTAAAATCACAGCGATATTAAGGATGATCAGGCAGATATTTAGGAAGCTGTTGATCTTTCAAGTTTATTTTTCCAATCGAGCCTAAGGTAAAAAGAAAAATGTTTGAAGTGATTATTTATCTATTTGAAAGCTATATGCAGGTTGACCAGAATGTAGAGGTCGATGCGCAGGAGATCACTGAAGAGTTATTAGAAGAGGGATTTCAGCGTACAGATATCTCGAAAGCATTAGCATGGCTTGATCATTTATCTAGCTTACATGAACAATCTCAAGATACTGTCGTACAGCAGGCTAAAGCCACATCACATCGTATCTACGGTGAGGCTGAGCAACAACGTTTAAACAGTGCCTGTCAGGGGTATATCTCCTATTTAGAGCAAGCTAAAATTTTAAATGCACACACTCGGGAAACTGTGATTGACTGTGCAATGTTATTAGAAATGAATGAATTAGGCTTACATGATCTGAAATGGTTAATATTAATGGTGCTATTTAACGATCCAAGCAGTGAAGATGAGTTTATGCAGTTAGAGTCCATGCTAATGGACCTAGAAGATGGGTTAATTCACTAATATGAGTAAAGATGACTTAGTAACATCACATTCAAAAATTGTAGATCTTTGTCCTGATTGTGGGGCTGAATTACATATTCGTAACGGTAAGAAAGGCGCTTTTCTTGGTTGTACGCGTTATCCTGAGTGTGGTTACTTACGTCCATTACATGAAAAAAGTGAGATAAAAAAAGTATTAGTGGGCACTAGTTGTCCACTTTGTAGCGCTGAATTGGTATTAAAGCAGGGGCGTTACGGTTTATTCATTGGTTGTAGTGATTACCCTACCTGTGAACACACTGCACAGCTTTCAGACTCCAATGAAAAAGAAGAGATCTCAGAGAAGGTTACATGCCCTTCTTGTAAAAAAGGGCATCTTATTCAGCGCCAATCTCGTTTTGGAAAAACCTTTTACGCCTGTGATAATTACCCCGCCTGTAAATATGCTGTTAACGATAAACCGGTGAATGAGTTTTGCCCAGACTGCCATTGGCCTATCTTAGTGGAACGAAAAACAGCAGCGACTTTTCGCATAATATGTCCAAAAAAAGGGTGTGGTTACCGAAGCAAGCCGATATAATTCTGTTACGTTTAGGCTTGTGTTTGGATTAATCCGATGTCGTGAGCCTTGAAAGCAACCAATTTGTAATGGAACACTTTATTTTGGCTAAACTTGATCTCTCAACTGCCCTTGCTGCCCTGCGTTCAGAAGCTGTTATCGCTTATCCCACAGAATCCGTTTTTGGATTAGGCTGTGATCCTGATTGTGATAGTGCTATTCAAAGTATTCTCGATCTGAAACAGCGACCGGCTCATAAAGGGCTGATTTTGATTGCTGCTAATATTGAGCAATTACAAAACTATGCAGACTTTTCCTCGCTGACCGCACTGCAACTAGAAAAAATCGAAAACACATGGCCAGGCCCTTTCACATGGGTGGTGCCTGTTCAAAAAACATTATCTAAGTTAGTTAGTGGTGATTTTGACAGTGTTGCAGTAAGAGTGAGTGATCACCCCGTTGTGCAACAACTATGCACAGAATTTGCAAAACCGATTATTTCAACCAGTGCCAACCTGTCGGGTTTAGAAGCCTGTACCGATGCCGAGCAGGTAAAGGCGATGTTTGTGGATAACCCATTATTAGCGCATACCGTCGAAGCTGCGGTATCTGGCCTTGATAACCCTTCACAAATTCACCATGCGATCACTGGTGAAAGGTTACGCTAAGGCCTGTGGGTATTGATAATAAGACTATGCAGCTAAACCAACGCTTGTTGGCTGCATGGCAATGAAGCCGGGTAACGCCTCAATACGTGTTAACCAATTTTGAATGTTTTTGTATTGTGCTAAAGAAATATCGCCTTCTGGTGCATGTTTGATATAGGTATAATTGGCGATATCTGCAATGCTTGCCTGTTGACCGACTAACCAATCCTTTCCTGCTAAATGATTATCTAACTCGCCTAACAGTGCATGTGAGATCGTTATCGCTATTTCATGGTTTAAAGGTGCGCCAAATACATTTACTAAGCGTGCGCTTGCAGGACCAGACACTAATCTTCCTGCCGACAGCGATAAAAAACGTTGCACCTGTGCTTGTTGTAAATCATCGCTTGGTAACCATTGTTCGCGGTGATCATATTTTTTAGCGAGATAAACTAAAATCGCATTAGAATCCGCCAGAGAGTTATCAGCATCTTCGATCACAGGGACTTGTCCTGCGCTATTTTTAGCTAAAAATGCAGGTTGTTTATGCTCACCATTTTTAAGATCAACCTCAATCAGCTGTGCTTCTAACCCTAATAAAGAGATAAATAGTTCAACACGATGAGAGTGGCCTGAAAGTGGATGGCGGTATAATTTAATGTTTGGCATAGTGAAGCTCCTTACTGATTAATTGTTTGTTAGTTGATGAAAATAGTATCGGCTTTATTGCTATATTGATAAATAGGGGTAATGTGGAATTATTATCAACATATTATTGACAATGGAGTGGTGAGATGGACACATTAGATGGATTTAAAACCGTGATTGCGGTGGTCGAAACAGGATCATTTACCGCTGCTGCGATACGTTTAGATATGTCTAAAGCGTTAGTTAGTAAATATGTTGGAGAGGTGGAAAAACAACTTGGTATACGCCTTTTTAATCGTTCGACACGCAAATTATCATTAACAGAAGCGGGCCAAAGTTATTATCAAGGTGCGTTATCGCTGACTAGCAAATATGAGCAACTGGTTGATACCGTCACAGGAGAGCAAACAAATCCTCGCGGTTTACTCCGTATCAGTACATCGGTGACCTTTGGTGACACCCTGTTATCGCCTAAGCTACCTCTTTTTTTAAAACAATATCCTGATTTAAAAGCAGAAGTGTTATTGACAGATCGTAAAATTGATATGTTAGAAGAAGGAGTTGATGTGTTGATTCGCATTGGCGGTGTGGATGATTCGACGCTTATTGCACGACAAATTAATCACTTTCCACTGCTCTTATGCGCCTCTCCCGAATTCATTAAAACACACGGCAAGCCACAGCGTGTTGCTGATCTACTAACGCTTAATTGTATTGTTGATAGTAATTTTGCTATCGCCAAACAGTGGCCCTTTACTGATAAAAATGGTCATACCGAGACCATTACAATCAATTCTAATGTCTCTGTTAATAGTCCTCGCTCTGTACGTGCGTTAGCGATTGCTGGCGCAGGTGTTGCCTTAGTGCCTCAATTTATTGTGCAACAGTCGCTAAATAACGGCGAATTAGTGCAAGTATTGCCTGAATACAAGACGCTTAGCTTTGGCATGTTTGCTATTTACCCACATCGTCGTTACCTACCTAAAAAAGTCAGCTGTTTTGTCGAATTCTTGTTTGAGCAGTTTTCTGCAGATATGACAACGTTGTTTACTAATAGCAATAAAACTTAATAGTAAGGTGCAGGGGGCTTAAAGATTGTTGTGCGAATATCGCCATTGAGACTTCAAGAAATCGTACTCATGAGAGCATGTTTTTAAGCTTATAAATTTCAATGGTTATAGTTAAGTGATTGTAAAGTAATGAATAATACATTTTTGTTACTTAGGCTGAGATATCTTTACACAAAAAAATATTTTCTTAGGTTGTTTTGCCGTTATTATTTTTTACGTAGCAACGAGATAGCTTTACAGGATGTAAGGTGATCAAGTTAACTACTTGAACAGGAAGTTATAAGGTAAATAAGGATTGTTTGCCTGGTCAGGATGACTAAATGGATAAACTACAGGATGTAGTTAAAGGACACCTCCTAAGGATTGGGGGAAGATGGATAACCAGGATGGTTTATCTAACACGGAAGTAAAATGGAAGATCCCAACGGATGTGGGAAATGGAAGCCTTGGAATAAGGCATGGTCAACAGGATGTAAGCAGGGAGCATCAACTATCAAGGATTGGATAGCGTGACTACTCAGAAAGGGCAACTTCGGTTGCCCTTTTTTTTGTGCAAAATTTTTATTCTCCATACACATAATGCTGCTCAGTTGTAATTAATTTGTTAATTAATTGATTTTAGAAAGCCTATTAACTTGTATAATCGCCACTCATACCAATCGAATTAGTATGTGCTTTAAATTTATGACAGCGCTGGATTTACGTTTCAGTTAGCTAAGAGGAAAACACTATGTCTACAACAGTTGTGTGCGCGTTATACCGCTTTGTCGCACTTGAAAATTACAAAGAGATTCAACAACCTTTACTCGACATTATGAATAATAATGAAGTAAAAGGAACGTTATTACTGGCGAGTGAAGGTATTAATGGCACTATCGCGGGTAGCCGAGAAGGGATTGATAACGTTATTAGTTGGCTAAAGCTAGACCCACGCTTTATGGGGTTGACCACCAAAGAGTCCTTTGATGAAACTAACCCTTTCTATCGCACCAAAGTAAAATTAAAAAAAGAGATTGTTACCATGGGCGTTGAGGGGATTGATCCCAATCGTACTGTTGGTAGCTATGTCAAACCTAAGGATTGGAATGCACTGATTAGCGATCCTGAGGTGTTATTGGTTGATACTCGTAATGATTACGAAATTAGCATTGGTACCTTTGAAAATGCGGTTGATCCTAACACCACTAACTTTCGTGAATTCCCACAATATGTGAAAGAAAATCTTGATCCAGAAAAGCATAAAAAAGTTGCGATGTTTTGTACGGGTGGTATCCGTTGTGAAAAATCTACAGCTTACTTAAAAGAGCAGGGTTTCGATGAGGTTTATCACTTAGAAGGTGGTGTATTGAAATACCTTGAAGAGGTACCTGAAGAAGAGACCATGTGGAAGGGGGAGTGTTTTGTTTTCGACAATCGCGTATCGGTTAACCACCAGCTAGAAAAAGGTCAATACGATCAATGTCATGGTTGTCGTTTACCGATAACAGAAGAAGATAAAAAATCGCCGAAATATATGCAAGGTATTAGCTGTCACCACTGTTTTGATAATATCACCGAAGAGCAGAAGCAGCGTTTTAGTGAGCGAGAAAAGCAGATCCGTTTAGCCAAAGAGCGTGGACAAGCCCATATTGGTTCTGATGCGTTAACGCAGCTTGAGCAAAATCGTGAGCAGAAAAAAGCGTTCAAAGAACAACAGCGAATGGCTAAGTAACGTCCTACAGAATGCCTTTCTTGGTTTAAAAGAAGGGCATTTTTCATGCATTAACAGCATAGATTCCAACTTCAATCCGACCGTCATAGCGCATTACTTTTTCTAGCTTAAAACCATTTTTTTCAGCAACTCGCAGCGATGCAAGATTATCTTTTTCGATTATAGAAATTAAGCGGGTTAATCTCATTTCAGAAAAAGCGTAGTTTTTCATGGCTGTTGCCGCTTCTGTCGCAAGTCCTTTTCCCCATTCGCTCTTTATTAATCGGTAACCGAGCTCTAGTTCGTCATTACCTTGAATCGTTTGCGCAAAGAAACCACAAGAACCAATAAGTTGTCGATTTTTTTTATCGATTACCGCTAGTAAGCTTGCTTGGTTTTGCTGTGATTTTTCAATGCATTGATTCATCAAAGCGTATGTTTTTTCTTCGCTATAGGGACCGTTGAGTGAAAATCGCATCACTTCAGGGCAGCTAAAGAGCCGATGCAGTGCCGATAAATCATCTTGCTGAAAAGGGCGTAAAATAAGTCGTTGAGTAGTAATTTTAATCATAGTTTGGTGTTTATATTAGAAAAATATTCAGTAGTTTAACAAGGGGTTGATGGGGAAGCTATTGCAACCCCGCCACACTTATTTTTAGTTTAAATGTTGATCAACCTCTATTGCTAGTGCGACAGTTGCACCTACCATAGGGTTATTTCCCATGCCGATAAAGCCCATCATAGCTACATGTGCAGGTACAGAAGAGCTACCTGCAAATTGCGCATCGGCATGCATGCGACCCATTGTGTCTGTCATACCATAAGAAGCGGGGCCTGCTGCTACGTTATCTGGGTGTAACGTACGGCCTGTACCACCGCCGGATGCAACTGAAAAGTATGCTTTGCCTTCGCGGTGACACTCGGCTTTATAAATGCCGGCCACAGGATGTTGAAAACGTGTGGGATTGGTTGAGTTACCGGTAATGCTGACATCGACTTTTTCACGTTGCATAATCGCGACACCTTCTCGGACATCATCTGCGCCATAACATAATATTTCTCCACGAAGTCCTTTTGAAAAACGGCGTCTTTCGACCTCATGTAGCTCTCCCGTTTCGTAATCGAATTGCGTTCTTACGTAAGTAAAACCATTAATGCGTGAAATGAGGTAAGCTGCATCTTTACCTAAACCATTTAAAATTACTTTGAGTGGCGTTTGACGAGATTTATTGACGTTAAGTGCAATTTTGATTGCGCCTTCAGCTGCCGCGAATGATTCGTGTCCGGCAAGAAATGCAAAACATTGGCTTTTTTCATTGAGTAAACGTGCAGCGAGTGCACCGTGTCCAAGACCAACTTGACGTGCATATGCAACGCTACCCGGTTTAGTAAAAGCTTGTAACCCTTCGCCAATTATATTGGCTGCTTCTTCGGCATTATGTGCATTTCGGAATAATGCTAATGCAGTGCCTAATGTGTAAGCTTCTCCGGCGTTTTCGAAAGCAATCGTTTGTGTTTCGTTCACCAGCGCTTTTGAGTCGATGCCATTTTGTAAACAATATTGGTAAGCGGCTTCTAAGGTATCAAGGTTCATTTCATTTAATACTGATTGGATTGAGTTATTCATTGTTTTGTCCTCTTGCTTACGCTTCACGTGGGTTAACGATATGTTCTGCTTCTTCATAACGACCATAAGTGCCTGTGGCTTCTTTTAGGGCGATATCAGCGGCGATGCCTTGATTGATGCTCTTCATCATTTTGCCAAGATTGACATATTGATAACCAATGACTTCACGATGATCATCTAGCGCAAGCTGAGTGACATAACCTTCTGCAATCTCTAAGTAACGCACACCTTTAGCACTGGTGGAATAACTGGTGCCTACTTGGCTTCGTTGTGTTTGCCCAAGATCATCCATTGCAGCGCCCACTTCTAATCCCCCTTCTGAAAAAGCAGATTGTGTACGGCCGTAAGCAAATTGCAGAAATAATTCACGCATCGCGACATTAATCGCATCACAAACTAAATCAGTATTCATCGCTTCTAAAATTGTTTTACCGGTGAGGATTTCAGCCGCCATTGCTGCTGATTGTGTCATGCCAGAGCAACCAATGGTTTCGATAAGCGCTTCTTCGATGATGCCCTGTTTTACATTAAGAGTGAGTTTAGCCGCGCCTTGCTGAGGTGCACAGGTACCAACGCCATGGCTTAAACCAGAGATAGCGATGACATCTTTTGGATTGATCATGCTTCCTTCGATAGGAATAGGTGAAGAGGGATGTAAATCGCCACGTTGAATAGGGCACATTGAGTTGATTGCTGAAGAGTATTGCATGGTGTCTTCCTTCTATATTAAGGAAAACAGGTTTTCTGGCGTAATATTTCCTACAGAACGCGATGATGCTAATAATGCATCAGTGAACAGAGATACCTGTCTTCAATTCTGTAGGAGTCATCAGCCGTAGATTGGCGGTTAAATCGGTGGAACCCCATCACCGTGAATACATCATAGTCCTCAAATAGGGTGATAATCAAACACTTTATTAGAGTAATTAGCCATATTAAAGGAGTTTATTATGGCTAATTTGCATAAGCATTAAGCACTACCAGTTTAATTCTTGTCCATCCCATTGCCAAAATCGGCCTGACTGTTTGAGTGTTAAGGCGTTAATCAATGTAACTAATCCTGTCGCGCTTTCATCAACACTGATATCTGCTTCTGAGCCACCCATATCTGTTCTCACCCAGCCGGGGTGAACCGGGCAGACAGTAATATTATCGGCTTGATACTCTAAGGCCATTACTTGCATTACTTTGTTTAATGCAGCCTTTGAGCTACGGTAAGCATAGCTACCTTGACCTTTTCCTGTGAGACTTGCCATTAAGCTGGAAATACTAATAATTCTAGGGTTATCTGAAGCAATTAAATTGCCTTTCAATAGGTTTGATAAGCGCAAAGGTGCAAGCGTATTGACACTAAAAGTATTTAACCACGCGTCATAATCCATATCATCGCTACTTTGCTGTTCGCTACCCATAATACCGGCATTATTAATTAGGATATCAATAGGCTGGTTACCGAGTGTATTTTTGAATCTCTGTAGCGAAACTTCGTCTGTTACTTCAAGCGCGAATATCGATAAATTAGCGTTGCTGCTGAGTGCACGTAACTGTGTTGCTTTATCAACATCGCGACAGGTGGCGATCACTTGCATTCCCTGTGCTAAAAATTGCGTTGCTAGTGTTAGGCCAATACCTCTGTTAGCCCCAGTGATGATAACTGTTTCCATATAATCTATTCCCTTAAATTGTTTGCTGTTGTTATTCATTTTTGGCTAACGTTTTTTGCAAAATATGGCAATATTTTTTATAGCCTTGTAGATTAAAGTTATTTGACAGCTGATTCATGAAGCCATGTTGATAAACGCTTTTTTCTAGTGTTACCAAGTTGGTTTTGGCTAACCTTTTTGCCATTTCATCGATATCAAAGTGCTTCTCACAGATAGGTAATACAAGTGTCATCGCCACTTGCGGTTGAATCGTTAAATGGTGCCTTATCTGTGATGGATAAAAGCAGACAACTTGGTTTACTTGTGACTGTTTAAGTTGTTCTGCATTGAGCCACAGTGCAGCACCACCGACACTAAATGCGATAATATTAATTGGTTGCTTAATTTTCGCTAATTGCGTTTTTACCTGTTGTGCATAATCATCGAGACCGATCTGTTTAGTGAAATAGTGATAGGCTTCTTGCTCATTTGCAAATGTTATCGATTGCCCTGAATAGGGGGCAATAATAATAAACTCATCAGAGATGGCTTGCGCGAGACTTTTCAGTGCCTCGCTTTGACCAAATATATCGCTAATAAAAACAGTGAGCATAAGGGGTCCTATTTGAACGCTAGGTTAAATGCTTGCGTATATCGCCGGCAAAATAGACTTCATGTTTTTTGTAGGGGCTATTGTTCTCTGGTAGTTCAACTAACTCGAACCCTTGTTGATGCTGAAGTGTTTTAACGATTTCGCTAACAAACACACTGGTATATTGGTCGTTGACAAACTCGCTCACATCACACCATTTGGCTTCGGCAATTTCATCAATATCTTGTATATTTATCTGCTCGCTTAACGCATTTAAACGGCACAGAAAGTAGATGTTAGATTTTCCAAAGCGAAAGGATTTTTTGGAGCCGAACCCTTGTAATCCGACAAATTCACTGTGTACCCCAGTCTCTTCAAACACTTCTCGCACAATCGCTTCTGATATTTTTTCACCTAACTCAATATGCCCTCCGGGTAATTTAAAACCTGGGTTGCTTGCCAGCTTTTCACGAATCACTAATATCTGCTGTTGCTGATTAAAAATCAAAGCACCCGCACCAATACTATGTGTTGGCACAAAAGGCGCGTAGGCTTCTTTTTGAATACGTAAAATCAAGGTAATTTCATCTTCTAAGCAGTTGTGAAATACAAAACCCGCCTGCGTAGCGAGATGAATAAATGCAGCCTGTTTAATCGATAAAGTAAACCAAACTAGCTGTTTTCCTTGTGCTTTTACGTCACTTAGCATGTCGTTGAACTGCACGACAAACTCGGTTTCTGAATCGGGTAGGGCCTGTTTCTCGATTACTACGCCGTTATAATCATCCATTGAATAGGTAAGCAAAATTATTTCCTTGTAAAATAAGGGGGTCACTATTCACACCTTAACTTATATGCTCACTATATAAAACAGCGCTACCGATTATGCTTAATGCTCTTGTCTTTATCGCTATTTTTTAAAAATAGCACTTTTAATCAGATCTCGTTTTTTTATCGCTCTATTGTTGAAGTTGGTTTTTAACAAGGAGATAAAAAATGAATAGGATCAGTGCACTAGATGGAATACGAGGATTGTTGTTAATTCTCATGACCATCAATCATCTTATCTGGATGAGTGGCGGGCAAACCGCTTTACAGTTATTTACCCTACAGCCTTTCGGTCAATTTGGCGCTGCAGAGGGGTTTATTTTTATATCGGGATTGCTCGCTGGTTTGGTGTATAGCAGTGATAAATACAGTTACCCACAACTCAAAGAAAAAGCGTTTGCGCGCGCCTTCGAAATCTATCAATATCATGCAATTAGCTTAGTCGCGGTGATCGCCATTGTGCTGACATTTATGCACTTCATTCCCGAAACTGAGCCGTTATGGCGCATCAATATGCCGAATTTGCTTAACGATTCGGTCAACGCCTATTTTTTATCGCTATTGCTGATTAATCGCCCAACCTACTTTGATATCTTGCCACTCTATTTTGTGATGATGTTATGCCTTCCCTTTGTTATCGCACAGCTCCACCAAGGGCGACTATGGTTAGTGGGGCTCATTAGCATCAGTCTATGGTTGCTAAGCTCTTTTGTAGAACAACAGATGTTAACCCGGCCTTTAACTGCGTTAACGCCATCATTAACTGTGAACTTGGGCTATTTTGATATTTTTGCATGGCAACTCCTGTTCACCGTGGGTGTCATCATTGGTTATTTTCAGCGTGTTCAGCCGATAAATTGGTTTGCTAATAAGAAATTGGCTTGGTGGGCTGGGTTATTGCTTTTGGTGTTATTTAGTCTTCACCAAGGAATCATTTCGACAGCGGGTTTTCATCTTTATCAATACGCGGATAAGCCAAATTTAGGCTGGCTGCGTGTAGTGAATTTAGGGGTATTTATTTACCTGCTCGCTTTTATCATCAAAAAATTCCCTAACAGTTTTAACATTATTAGCCTGCAGTTTATCGGTAAGCATTCATTGCAAGTCTTTGCTTGGCATAGCGTGTTAGTTTATCTCGCTGGTCCCTTTCTTTTTCAACTGAGAAATAGTGAAAGCTATGTAGCAGTCATTTTATTACTGACCTGCACCTTAGTGTTCCCCGCTATTTTACACCACCGTTTGCATCACCGAGCTAAAACAACGAATCAGCCGGTGCTATTAAAGGAGAATCATCAATGAAAATATTATCAATAGTGTTGCTTTTAGGGCTTATTTTGAGCCTATCGTTAACCGCTAAACCGCCCGTGAATGAGGTGTTAGTGAATGATGGTAAATTGCATCAATTAACCGTCGAGCTTCATCAAGTAAACAGCGAATATAAAAGTGTTTATTTATATGTTTACGATGAAGCAGAGGAGCGTGTATTTAGTAAAACAATTTCGCCAGCTCAGGCCATGCAACCGATTATCTTTGAAGGGGTGGAGAGTGGGAGTTATGCGATTTATGCACATCAAAATAAAGACGATGATCCCACGCTTAACACTAGCCCAGCAGGTGTTCCACTAGAGCCCTTAGGCTTCGCGAATAACCCTGTGTTAATGGGACCACCTGCGTTTCAAGATATCAGCGTGGGTATTAGCGAAGATACTAAAGTGAGCATTAATTTAATGACCTACGGCTAATCCTTTAATCGCTGCGTATCTGCCATGCGCAGCGATTTCTCTTCCATTCTCATTTTATTCTCTTCTCCTTCTTTAATTGCATATACATTTAAAAGTTGTTTTTTTGATTATTTAATATAAACTAAGTGTATTAGTGAATTAATACAGTGTTTTTATATGATACATCGACTGCACATTAAACCCAATTCAGGTGAGCCTATCTATCTGCAACTTACCGAACAGATCTCGCGTTTAATTGCCGCGGGGGAGTTAATCGCGGGTGATGAATTACCTTCAGTTCGGGATGTTGCTAAAAGTCTTGCGGTTAATCCGATGACGGTTTCAAAGAGTTATCAGGCATTGCTTGCTAAAGAGTTAGTGGTGCGCCCAAGAGGGCAAAAAATGCGTGTTGCAGAGATCCAGCAAAGTGCCTTAGAAGATAAGCTCTGCATGTTGCTCCCTCTTACCGAGCAATTAGTCGAGCAGGCCAAAGAGTTAAAAATAGATTTAGAAAAGTTACAAGCGTTGATCCAGCAGTCTTGGAAATAAGGAAATATGATGAGCATGATTGAGTGTACCAATTTAAGTAATAATAGTTTAAAAAGTCTGGATTTCTTTCTCGAAGAGGGGCGTGTTTTAGGTTTGTTAGGTAAGAATGGAGCCGGTAAAACGACACTACTTTCTGTATTGATGGGAGTATTAGAGAAGAGCCCCTATGCAGATGTAAAAGTATTAGGGCATGAACCGGGCTGTTGGCCTGAGCCTCTTAAAAGCCAGATCGGATATGTACCGCAACGTTTTTGGGGATTTGATGCCTTGTCTATTCGAGAGTCGATTAATACCATCAAACCTTTTTATCAGCACTGGGATGATGCATTAGCGACTGAACTCATTAATGAATTTGATTTGCCTGAGCATCAGCAAATAAAAACCCTTTCTGAGGGGCAGAAGCAGCTCACTAGCATTGTATTAGCGATGTCTTTTCGGCCTAAATTACTGGTGTTAGATGAACCTGTTGCCAGTTTAGATCCATTATCACGCCGTCAATTTTTGGAAAAACTCATTGAAAACCATTGTGATCACGGAACCAGCGTTATTTTTTCAACTCATATCACATCAGATCTCGAGCGTATTGCATCGGATGTTCTGATTTTAAAAGACGGCAAAGCATTGATAACAGGTGATATTGAGAGCGTACGTGAGTCAGTGGTACGGGTTAAATTTAACTTTCCTGAGAATAAAAAACTCACCTTTGATGGATTAAGCGTGTTATCTAGCGGTCATCATAGAGAGCAATATCAGCTATTGGTAGATCAGGGCGGGCAAAATATTAAGCAACTTTTAGCCGATAAAGGAGCCACTAATATACAGATTGAACATATCAATCTTGATGATCTTTTTTTGGAGTTGCATTCATGAACCGATATTTTGCGATATTAACGCCGACTTCGCGAACATTAGCTTTTTTATGGCTCTCACTTGCGATGTTGGTGATTTATCTAGTATTACCGTTTTACCCCAATTATTCAGTTAATGGCTTATCGTTGTTATATCTTTTTATGCAACTTAGTGTCACTGGCGGGTTGTTATTTCCTTTGTTAATACGCTGGCGTTACTGCCAGGTCTTAGCGCTGATGCCTGATTATAATAAGACAGTAAAAATGAGCGTCATTGGCTTATTTTTTGTGTTTTATCTATTCCCTGCATTGATTGCCTGGGGTAATAGTATTGATATTTGGCTTGCACAACTGTTTAGCCTAATACTATGGAATATTGGTAGTTATATTGCTTTAAGGCGTTTATCGCAACATGCGCCATCAGAGAAGCAAGAAAAGACCTTTGTAGCGATATTGACGCCTTTCTATTATATCTTCCCCTTTTTATATTTAAATGCCGACATTAATTGGATAAATAGTTATATTTCAACATTATGGCAATGGGCTATGGTCATTTTATCGATGCTTATCTGGCTTGTTCCGAAGAAAAAATATCACCCAACAACAGCGAATCAATGCGTTTCATTAAACCTGCTTTTCATGGTGCCTAGGCAGGCTAAATTGGTCTTTTCTACCTTATCTTCTTATAGTTTTTCTCAGGCTGTGTTGCTACAAATATTTGTCGTGTTGCTGTTATCAGTGTTGGCTTATTATGGAGAAACGGAGATGTTATATATGTCTGGGTTGTTCTTTGTTACACAGCTACCTGAGTGGTTAAAACAGAAAGAGAAATTTACCGCATTGATGTTTGTTTTAAATGGTCAACAACGTCAATTCGAAAAAGTTGCCTATCGTGGTATGTTCCATTGTGTGTGGTATTTTTCACTACTTGCGTCGTTATTGATTGTTATTAGTGGCTATTTTATTGATGTGGATATTTCGCTCTCTGCATTGATCATGATGGTGCTACTGAGTACGGCGCTTTTGTATTGTTTGTTGCGTCTTCCGCCGGTGATGAATGTGCTGATGAGCATTTCGTTATATGCACTGAGTTTTATTATGTTAAGCAAAAGTGCTGAGTCATTGTTATGGGTGAATATGGCGTTGTTCGTTTTTGCAATCTGGAGCTATTGCTACCCAGCGACCAATTGGTTTCGGGATGAGTATGGTTATATTCAAATGCAATCGCCCAGCGATTAACGCTTTTTAACGGGTAATAAATAGCGCACTTGATAGGTTGAGCTATTAAGGCGCTTAACATGGGGGATAATTTCGTAGCCATGTACCGGGTAAAAAGGCAGTTCCGGCATCATCCAATACTTTATATGCTCTATCGCTTCTGCTATTTCACTCAGTGTGCCGACTAAGCTGGCATCAAGGTAACTCGCTTTGCTTAAGCTGAAACTTGTAGATTGATCGCTAATGCTGAGCAGGGCGCTATGAAAATCAAACTCGGGGGTAAAGGGCTTGTTTAAATCGTCCCCGAGTAATAATAGTGTACCCTGGTTATTTGCCTCTAAATTGAGTGTCGGTAGCTGTTCCTGCCAATACTCAAAAAGATATTCGAGACGTTGCACTGTTTGGTGCTGGGTATGCGGAATCGCTTGATGCTCACTGGTACCTTGAATTGTAGGCAGTTGAAATAACGTCGAGTGTAATTTTTGTAAAGCCTTAGGTGTTGTGCCTTCTTGCCATTGTGCGAGGCTGATATAGCAATGTAATTCACTATTGTTGACCAACTCCCAAAGTATCGGCATTCGATTAACGTGCAGGTTGTTGTCTGGCAGATAAGCCGAGTAGAGATAGGTTAAAAACTCGGTGGCATCTTCGCTACTCGGTAGGGCGAAGCAGACCATATCACGCGCGCTTAAATCTAATGACACTAATTCAGGGTGTGGGTTTACCTCTCCTGTACTCATCGCCATCATGGTGAATTCACCATTTTCAAAAGAACAAGCGTTTCGCCCCTCTACGGTAAAGTAGCGTCGCTCCTGCGTTGGCCAATCTGCGCTTATCTGTTCAAATCTATTCCACATATCGAGAATTGAGTGAGTAAACTGTGTTTTAGTTTCAAGTTGATAGGCTTTATAACGCTGTGGTAGACCATTTAAATGAAGCGCTTCCATGGTTACTTTTTGTGGAACCACTTTTTGTATTTCGGGGAATCGCTGCAAATATTTCAATGTTAGTGGCAGTGTGGAAAGGTAATTCGCCAAAGCTGGGTGCTTTTTTAAATTTTTAGGGGTAATACCAAACAGTTTGCGAAAAGCGCGCCCAAAAGCTTCCTGTGATTCAAAGTCATAATCCATTGCCACATCAATAATACGCTTGTCAGTTGTAGCTATCTCAATGGCTGCCCGACTTAGGCGACGATTACGGATGTAGTGACCAATAGACAAGCCCGTTGCCATTTTAAACTGACGTTGCATATGTGCTTTGGAAATATTGATATACGTAGACAGTTGATCCATTGAACAGATGCTTGGTAGTGTCTCCTCAATAAAGTCAGCGAGTTTTTTTACCCATTCAATCCGTTGCATAAATATCTATAAAATTTATAAAAAATAGAGTTTAGCAAATATTTTAAGTTTGAAATGTGTTGAGTATTTAATTTGTAAGTGAAAGCAGTAGCGTTAAACTACTGCTTTAGTTGGAATTATTTTTGTTGTTGCTGAAGCATTGCTTTTATCTCTGCAAGCTCTTGCTTTAAGTCTTGCATGGTTGGCTCTTCAGAGACCTGATTTTTTAGGTCGGCTTCAATTTGTCGCTCTTGCTCTAACACGTTAACGACAATACCAATCACCATGTTTAAGAATGCGAAGGCGGTGAAGAAAATAAAAGTTAGATAATAGGTCCATGACAATGGGTACACGGTCATGCTTTCGTACATCACATCGGTCCAATCCTCAAAGGTCATCACCCTAAATAGGGTTAATAAACTAATTGAGATATCACCCCATAGTTCCGGATTGATAGAAGCAAAAAAGGTGGTGCCCACGGCTGCGTAAATATAAAAGATGATAAACATCAGTAACATAACGTAACCAAGCTGAGGCAGGGCTTTGACTAATGAGTTGATTAATATGCGCAGCTCAGGAATGATACTCACCATGCGTAATACACGGAATATACGTACTAAACGGCCTAGAATTGCCATTTCGCCATCTTCTATAGGGATAAGGCTGACGACGACGATGAAGGTATCGAAGATATTCCAGAAATTATGAAAGAAGCGCTTTTTATTTGGTTCGCCAATAAAACGGATAACAATTTCGATCAGAAAAATGATAGTTATCATCACGTCCAATATGGACAAGACTTGCATCGTCGTTGGCGATATTTCGTAGCTGTTTGCACCGATCATCAGTGCAGAAAAAATAATTATCGAGATAACAAAAAACTCGAAAATTTTATTGTTTCTTATCTCATAAAAACGACGTTGTAACTTATTGTGGCCTGTGCTGACCAGTTTTTTATCGATGGATTTATTGAACTCTGTCATGGTTTCCCTACGCGTAACAATTGTTAATATGCGTAGGATAAAATGATTTTGGTGGGCTGTCTAGACATTATATGTCTGTGGTGTTTAAGGGGTATATACTTGGCCGTTTAGGTAGTAAGCGACACCATTGCTGTTATATAGCAATTCAAGGGTGTTATTCTCTTTACCTTCGATCATCACGCTACCAACTAAACTGTTTGTATTTTCATCCCAAATAAGTGTTGGGTTTGTGTAAACAATAAATTCGCCTGCAATTTGATCCTGTGTAGACACAAAGTCAAAACGATAATCGACTTCATATCTGTCTTTGCTGCCAGAAATATCAATATTCATCTCCATCATAGTTGCAAATTCATTGATACGCTCTTCAAGCTTGCCTTTTGTGGTGATTGAAAGAGAGCTTAAATCCTCTTCAAAATCACTTACCGTAGTATAGGTGCCGTTAATTGAATGGCCGATAATATAACTGCAGTTATCGTAGCTAAAAGTGCTAATTGATGAATTACTATCTGATTGTGTATCAATGTTGATATTACCGGAGATAATACATTCGCTAGTGGTATTTGATGCTGTGCGTGGCTGTTCATTATATGAAAGTGTTGCTGGCAGTTGAGTATAAGCGTCGAGATCTTTTAACAGAGTAATAATTTTTTTAGCATTGTCACTATCGATAACAATGCCGTTATCAACAAGTTTTGTTTTTGTTTCTACATCAGCTAAATCTTCAGAGTTACAGCCAAATAGTGCAGTTGTGCATAATGCGGTGACTAAAAACTTGTTCATATTATCCTGCCTATATTTATACTTGATTTACTTTATACAAGTAACTTCTCTTGCTTTCAAGGTGAAAGCGCGCGACTTGTTACTTAGCACATATTTTAAGTAACTAATGGGGCTAGCATTTTCTCTAAACCATTTAATTTAACTTCGTACATCAGTGCAAGTTGTTTGCCCAGTTTACCTTCAGGAAAGCCATTACTGTGAAACCAAACTAAATAAGGCTCAGGAAGATGTATTAATTTTCGTCCTGCGTATTTGCCAAAAGGCATCACCTGATTAATTGCTTCGCTCAATGCCTTTGGATCATCTAACAATGGTTATATCGCTTCAGTTATAATATAAAGAATAATATTAGCAAAAGAATGAGTAACTATGACAATAAATATTAAAAGATGCACCGTTTCGCAATTAAACCTGTTACGTGAAGTATCTATTGAAACTTATCGTGATACTTTTGCAGAGAGTAATAGCGAGCAATTTATGCAACAGTATTTAAGTGATGCCTTAAATGAAAAAAAGTTATCTGCTGAATTAAATAACATAAACAGTGAGTTTTATTTTATTCACTTCGAAGATCAAGTCGCTGGTTTTCTAAAAGTGAATGTCGGTGAAGGGCAAACGGATGACGTTGAACCAAATAGTTTAGAGGTGGAGCGCTTCTATATTAGGCAGGCATTTTTGCGTAAAGGATTAGGTAAGGTATTAATGCAGTTTGCCTGTGAGTTGACTAAACAGCATGATAAAAACTCGCTTTGGTTAGGTGTATGGGAAGGGAACTACTCAGCACTAGCCTTTTATAAGGCGCAGGGTTTTTATCAAATAGGAGAGCATCCCTTTGATATGGGAGGAGACATACAAACTGATCTGCTATTTAAAAAGGACTTATTGGATTAATTCTACAATGTAGCTTTATTTTTGATGAAACTATTCTACGCTGTAGATTATGTGTTCAGGCTAAGGAAAAAGCGCTATGCAGGTACAGAAAAAGCGAGGCAGGCCAAATAGTCGTGATCGTCAACTTAATGAAGAACTGATTATTTACGTGGCTAAAACTCTAATGCGTGAACAGGGAAAAGTACCCAGTATACGAGCCTTAGCGCGTGCCCTAGATGTTGATGCTATGGCAATTTATCACTATTTTGATAATAAAAATAGTTTATTAAAGGCGATCATTTCATCATTAATGGGCAGTATCTATTTCCCCAAACGTGACCAAGATTGGCAAACTTCATTGCAATTAATTTGTGAAAGTTATTTGGCTCTATTAAATAATTATTCGGGGCTATTGGAAACTTTAATTAATATGCCTTCTGATGGACCAATTTCGGTTTTTTATGAACGTTTCAATAAAGTTATCTCTCCTCTTAATTTTCCAACGCAAAAACAGCAACAAGCTTTCTTGCTGTTATTAAATTTCCTTCATGGCCAGGCTTTATTATCTAAAGATTCTGAAAGCTATAATGAAGATGACTTAAAGGGCGCATTGGCATTTTATTTCGGTGCACTTGAAGTTATCTAGAATTCGTTGGTCTTTCGTGTGCAAAAAAGCATGCTTTGCTCTTGCTCAAAATGCGCTGTGTAAAGAAAATTTAAACGGCAAAGATCAACAGCCCTTAGGGTTATTTAAAATTAAATGAAATATTTTTAGTGTTACCGAGGTCTAATGTTAAACAATTGTTAACATTATTTTCTATTAAAGAGTGGTAAATGCTATGAACATGATAAAGTTAAATATTAAACGTCTATATACCCTAGTGGTTGTATTGGCCTTTTTTAGTGCATCTGCACAGGCAACAGAACACATTTATACTGGATATTTCAATAATAAAGCCGTCTCGGGCTATGATGTCACCGCTTATTTTGATCAGCAGGAAGCGGTCGAGGGATCTTCAAAATATAAGTTAGCTTACAAGGGCGCTGATTGGTATTTTGCATCGCAAAGCAACCTCGATAAATTTACCGCTAATCCTGAAAAGTATGCTCCTCAATATGGTGGGTACTGTGCTTGGGCGATGTCTAATAATAAAACTGCACCGGGTAACGCGCCTTTCTGGACTATTTATAATGACAAGCTATACCTAAATTACGATCAAAAAGTACTAGATACTTGGCGTGCAGATAAAGAACAGTTTATTAAGAAAGCCGATGCCAATTGGGCAAATATGGAAAAGGAATAATTATGAAGCTAAGTAAAACATCGATAGTTAGTTGGGTAGTTGTTTTATGGATATGCAAAGTGTTCCTATTTTCATTGCCTTATAAATTTACTTTACACCCTGATACGCAGCATATTTTTGGCACCATTGGTCAATGGATGAAAGACTATATTGGTGATAGCGGTGGTGCATTATTCATGAACTATGGCTCCTACGCTGTGGGTGGTGTGGAGTTACTGACATCATTAATTTTACTTTCACCAGCACTGTTTTTAGCCATGAAGAAATTAGGGTTACTAGCTAACTCGCCAAGTAGTCATGCACTTCATGCATTAGGCTTTGCACTCGCTGCAGTAGTGATGTCTGGAGCGGTCTTTTTTCATCTATTTACCCCATTAGGTGTTGAAGTAATTCATGAGGGACAGGGGGATGGTGGTTCACTGTTTTATGCTGCTACCTCTATTCTTATTTTAGGCACTCTGATGGCCGTGGTGAATTATATGACCTTTAAAAGGGAAGCTTAGATGCTGACTCGGTTATCATTAATTTTTACTTATATTTTTTATTGTATTCGCTTGGGCGTTGCGCCTTGGCGTTACTTCCAGCTTAATGCGCCCTATTTTAATGAACAACGAAACTTGTTTTCTAAACTCGATATGGATACACGCATTCCGAAACAGTGGTTGCTAGAGCAGTTTATGGATCTCGAATCGCGCGATCCAAATGCCTATCCTGTATTTGTAAAACCAGAATGGGGGCAGAACTCTCAGGGTGTGGTGAAAGTTGATAATTTGTTACAGCTCAATACATTGCGCAAGCAACGCACGGCAAGGCATCCCTTTTATCTTATTCAGCAAGCAGCGCCGGAAAAAAGAGAGTTTGAAGTGTTCATGATTCCTAATCAGGATGACTTGCAACAATATGCCATTTTATCTATTACAGAAACTTGTAATCGAAGTGATGAGTTATTTCCAGTAAATGGAATTTATAACAAAGATAGTTATTACCAAGACTGCGCTCCACGATTAACGAAGCCACAATTAGATAAAATTTGGGGGCATTTAAAGCAACTAGGAGACTATCGTATTGCACGATACGGTTTACGCGCTGATAGCTTAGAAGATTTGATTGCCGGAAAGTTTCATATTGTTGAAGTTAACTTATATGTACCGATGCCCTTATTGTTATTAGTGAAAGAGCTCTCTGTTGTTAAAAAACTAAACTTTATTCGAAGCGCTATGAAGCAATTGGTTTTAGTAACAAAAAGTATTCCGGATACACAACCCAGTAAATCTGTCTTCTTCAAAAAGTTACAGGTTTCAAAGCGCTTGAAATCAATTAATAAAACCACCTAGGTAATCTTTTTTTACCGCCCAAAAGTGACCCACATGAAACTAAAAAAAATAATATACGCATGGATTAGCAAAACCTTTATGGATGGTTGTAGTAACTACAATAGCTTGCAGGTGCGTAAAAGCTGTCGCAGCAAAAAGCAAGCGCGTGATAAATTCAAGCAGGGTGGTATCGCTCATGCACAAGGGATGATTTTTTTCAATCCATTTAAGGCGGTTAAATTTGCCAAAAAGTACGGTTTTCCTCTGGTCATCAAGCCTAATGTGAGTGGATTTTCTCGTGGTAGCCACTTTCCAATTAATAACTACCAACAGCTGTGGAAAGCGATGTTCTTTGCGAAGTGCTGGTGGCCATTTACAGTGGTAGAGCAATATTTACAGGGGCATAACTACCGTGTAGTTGTCGCAAATGGGCAGATCATGTCGGTGCTTGAACGTTATGCGCCTTTTGTAATCGGTGATGGTCAGTCCACGATTGAACAGCTTATTGATGTTGAAAACAACACTCGTGAAAAAATGGGTTTATATCCCTGTATGTCGCCATTACAAAAAGGCAAACAAACAACCTACTTTTTAAAAAAATCAGGTTATACACTAACCAGTATTCCTGCTGTCGATGAAAATGTAACACTGTTTTATCGTATTTCATTAGCACCGGGTGGGGTGGTTGAAGTGATTGAGAAAACGACGTTACCCGAAGCGAATCAAAAGTTGTTTAAACAAGTATTGGCTTTGTTTGATGCTAATATTTTGGGTATCGATGTTATTATGGAGAACGGTATTAACCAAGATCATCGCGACCAAAAAGTGATATTTTTAGAGGTTAATTCACGTCCCTATTTGAAAATGCATAACTACCCTCGTTATGGAAAAGCTGAAGATTTATCCGCTCATTTTGATGCTTTAGATAAGTTAGAAATTAGTCAGTCGGATATCTATTAACGAGATTCATTTATACTATGTCGCTATTAATGCCTGTAAAAATGCCTGTTATTAACAAAACATTTTACTTTTTCTCTGCTATTCATTCGTTTTTACTTGGCCTTTTGCCGATTTTTATTCCAGTTATTTTATGGGATAAAGGGCTTAATATTAATGACATTGCCTGGTTTGTTGCATTAAGTGCTGTGGGATTTCTAATCGCACTCACTATTTGGGACCGACTGCGTGCACGACGGGCTTGGTCAGCCATTATCGGACTGTCATTCTTATTACAAATGATGTTGGTGGGCTTGCTCATTTGGGATACACAATGGTTAATTCTTTCGTTTGGCGCTTTAATTAATGGGGCTGCGGGATGCTTTTATTGGTCAACACAGCGACTTTTTTTTCAAGCGATCACGACAAGTAAAAATAGCGGTAACACGTTTGGTAACTTTCAAATATTGGTCGTTATATCGCTTAAGTTAGGTATCTTAATTGGTAGCTTCTTATTAGATAGTGATTATATTAGTGGCTTAATTCTCCTCTCATTTAGTGGCTCTATATTTGGCTTTTATCTACTGCAGAAGCTTCTAAATCAAGTTGATAATCTAGGCTCTATTGTTCAACCTCGAGCATTTTCTTTTGCACAAATAGTGACCTTTAAAGACACACACCATTCAAAAAGCATTTTTGTCGTAGATGGTTTATTTTTGTTTATTGAAAGTTATTTTTGGGTGTTAACGCTATATATGTTGACGCAGCAGAGCTTAACTACTTTAGGCTTATTAATTGTGCTGTTAAGTATTATGCTGGCAATTATCTTTTTTGCACTTAAGAAGACTATAGACAGTATCAATGCCCAGCGTATTTTCATTATTTCAATTTTTGGCTATGCCTTGTCTTGGTGGTTGCGCGCTCAACTAGACTTACAAAGTGAAGCGATCATGCTTTACAGCAGCATGTTACTGATCGCTTTTTTAAGTAGTTTTTTCCGCCTTGCTTTTAACAAACGCTTTTATGATATCGCTAGTGCTGATCAACCTATCTACTACATCTTATGTAAAAGTTATTATTCACAAGCGATAATCGCTGTATTTTTTGGCATGATTGGTTTGTGGGGCTTTTCAAGTGATGCGCCTTTAGAACAGCTTCAGTCTGTTTATTATTGTGTTATCCCCTTGGTGCTTACCTATTTGTTGTATGGCAAGAGTAGACGCTCGAAATCATCTTAACGTTAGATCATTGTGCATTAATGAAAATCAGTCCCTATTCTGAGTAACTGTCCTATTCTGTATAAGCAAGTCATTGTTATATTTATAAGGAATAGCTATGCCCATCAAATATCGACTGATATTAAGTCACTCAACTATCCTCGTCTTTATGTTAATCATACTGTTATTAACCGGGCTACGTTTTAACAGCATGGCGACACAAGTGCGCCATATTGTAGAAGGGGATGTATTACGCGCCGAATTAGCGGGAGAAATTAATATTCAAGCTGAGAGTGTTGCTGGTCGTCTGTTATTACTCTTTATACTACAAGATCAGCAACAGCGTACTGCGATTTATAAAGAGATAGATGCAAAAAATAAACAGATCGATGATGCCTTAGAAAATATAGATAGGTTGTTAATATCTTCGCAGGATAAAGCGTCGCTACAAACATTAATAATGCATAGAAAAGCTTACCATGATCAATTTTTTGCTACTGTTGATGAAATAGAGTTTGGCGATCCAGAGCAGGCTCGACAGTTAATGGCTGGCAAAACACGCGATGCCTTAGATGCGTTACTTGCTGAGGTGGCTATTTTTAAACAACGTCAGCAACAATCGATGCGCGATCGCCAAGCAGAAATATTAGCTATGACTGAAAGCGCTTTGTTCATTATGTTGATATTGGGCGGGCTTGCGTTACTTATTGGTTTGATAATGACCTATAAAATTATTAGTAGTATTACACTGCCACTGAATCAATCTGTTAGCACTGTTAA
Organism: Psychromonas sp. psych-6C06; assembly: GCF_002835465.1. Lineage (NCBI taxonomy): Bacteria > Pseudomonadati > Pseudomonadota > Gammaproteobacteria > Alteromonadales > Psychromonadaceae > Psychromonas > Psychromonas sp. psych-6C06. The sequence goes on from NZ_PIZM01000009.1 coordinate 103,588, forward strand.
TGCCATTGCTAATGGCGATCTTTCATTAGATATCCCCAAGGGAAGTAATAATGAACTAGGCCGTTTATTATCCGGTATGTTGCATATGCGCGACCAATTAAAAGCGATGATCAGTGAAATTGATGATGATGCTAAATCAGTACACAGTGGCGCAACAGGTATTCTTGCTCAAGCCGATGAGATGAAGCTTAACTTGGCAGAGCAGTTAAATAAGTCTGATGCTATCAATAGCAGCATAGCTTCTTTATCTCAGGGAATTCGTCAAACCTCGGAAGATGTAAAACAGATTGAATCACAAGCGGTAAAAACACAGTCTTTATCTGAGCAGGGAGTTGAGGCAATTACACAGGCGACGCAATCAATCAAAGAGATTGCTGTATCTGTGAACGACTCAGCGACTTCGGTTGCTCGTTTAAGTGAAAGCTCAGTGCAAGTGACCGCTGCCATCAACCATATTCGAGAAATTGCAGATCAAACTAATTTATTGGCGTTAAACGCTTCAATAGAAGCCGCGCGTGCGGGTGAAAGTGGTAGAGGGTTTGCTGTCGTCGCTGATGAAGTTAGAACGCTAGCTGGCCGTACAGCGGAAGTGACCATGAATATCGATGAAGTGATCGGCACAATGAAAAAGCAAACCAATCAAGTTGAAGTAGAAATTAGTGAAAGTGAAAAAAGTATAGAGCGAGGGGTTTTATTAATTGAAGAACTTATTGCACCATTACAAAGCATGCAACAGGAGGCGATGGAATCACGACAGAGTTTGCAGTCGTTAGCAACACTGACGATTCAACAAGCTCAAGAAAGTGATATGGTGGCAAATAATGCAACTGAAATAATGGGCATTGCCGAAGTGAATCAACGTGCTAGTGACAGTTTAAAAATAAAGAGTGATGAGTTACTCGTAACTGCGCAACGGGTTGACGATGCTTTGGCTATATTTCAGCTTGAGGCGAAATAATGTGTTACCACTGGTACTAATTAGGCTTAGTGCCAGTGGTTAGATATTTAATCCATCAAGTACTCTAAACCGTAAACTAACTCGTTACGCTTAACGACCTCTTTACAGGCAAGACAGATACCTGGCATGAATGATTCACGATGCTGAGAGTTATGCTCAATTTTAAGCGTTTCACTTAATCCACCAAAGAACACGGTTTGCTGTGCAACAACACCCGGTAAACGAATTGAGTGTAATTTAACACCATTAAGTTCAGCGCCACGTGCGCCTTCAATTAACTCTTTATCGCTACATTCAACTGGCGTTTTAGTACGTGCTGCAGAGATAAGCTCTGCAGTACGGATACCTGTACCAGAAGGGCTTTCCTCTTTTTGTGGGCTATGTGCTTCAATGACCTCTGCATCTGGCAGGTATTTCGCTGCTTCTGCAGAGAATTTCATCATCAATACCGCACCGATAGAAAAGTTAGGCGCAATCAGTCCACCTAACTGCTTCTCGCTTGCGAGTGCTTGTAACTCTTTTACTTGTTCAACTTGAAAGCCACTTGTGCCAATCACCGGACAAGCACCTGCATTTAAGATAAGTTGTGTGTTTGAAAAGCCCGCAGAAGCGGCTGTTAAATCAACAACCACTTGCGCGCCAGTGCTTTTAATTAAAGCGCTTAAGTCATCACCAAAATCACACTCTGCCACTAACTCTAGTGCGCTATCATTATTAATTGCGTTAACTGCTTCGCTACCCATACGCCCTTTAGCGCCATTTACAATTACCTTAACCATGTTAATTCCTGTTATCTAGTGAAGAAAAAATAGAGTGCAAAAATACCCCAGCTTGCTACCAATAAAACCCACGGGAGTTTGGCTGGCTTCGCTTCTTGCGATACATTAATCGTTGTGGGTTGTGACGTGTCTGCTGTCTGTTTTTGTTTTTGCAGTTTCTTTTGAGCTTTATCAGCTTGGCGTTGCTTGGCTTTTACTGATTTTTTATACTCAGCAATGCCTTTTTGTATCCCTTGCGCGATTAAGCGTGTTTGCTCTTTGCTTTGACCCGATTTTTGAGTCTTTTTAGCAATAGCTAACGCTTCTTCAACGGTTTCATTAGAGATATTAGTCGCGTTATGTTTTGCCATCTTATTTATCTTGTAAAATGATGTTGGCACGTTTGAGTGCTTTTTCACTTATTAAGCTTAAAAAGCGCTCAGGATCATCGTAATTGTGATCTACAAGGTGGCCAACCAATTTTGCGACCAATGCTTGTGTCTCTTTAATTTCAATATGAGTACGTCCACATCCTTGGCAGAAAGTGCCGTCACTTGTACATTGACTTGTACACGGGCTAAATTTCATGGTTGAATCCTTACATTGACGTTATAATTTTGCAGTAGTTTAACAATTTTAGAGAAGGGATTCATGAATTTTAAAATTCTTTTATGCGCTATTTTTAGCACCCTATTATTTGCTTGCTCTGACGCTTCCGAACAACTTAATGCAGATTACGGTTCAGCACAATCGCGTGATCGTCTGTTACCTGCAGAGCATCCCTTAGCAACGACGTTCCGTGATGAAGTCTTTCCAATTATTGAGCAACGCTGTGTGGTTTGCCATGGTTGTTATGATGCGCCGTGCCAATTAAAACTCTCTTCTCCCGAAGGGATTGACCGAGGTGCATCACCCGCCAAGGTTTATCATGGTACGCGTATTTTAGCGGCTGATCCCACGCGTTTATTTTTGGATGCTAAAACCACTGAAGAGTGGCGTAAAAAAGGCTTCTCGGCGGTATTAAATGAACGTGATCAAACGGCAGATGCAAATCTAGATGGTAGCCTTTTGTATCAGCTTCTTGAGCAAAAACAGAATAATCCATTGCCTCAAGCAGGGCGCTTACCTGAACAGTTTGACTTTAAACTCAATCGAGAAACACAATGTGTAAATGAAAATACGCTCGCAGATTATCAACAGGAGTATCCTCTATTTGGTATGCCCTATGGGTTGCCACCATTAACTGCCGATGAGTTTATTAGTATTAAGAATTGGGTTGCTCAAGGTGCACCAATGTCAAAACCCGAGCCATTATCTACAACACTTGCAGATTTATTGATACATTGGGAAACAAAATTTAATCAGACATCGGTCAAAGCGCAATTAATAAATCGTTATTTATACGAGCATCTTTTTTTAGCTCATTTGTACTTTTCTGACGTTACCACTCCTGCATCACAGCCAACACGTTTTTTTAGACTTGTGCGCTCCACCACGCCACCAGGACAACCTATCGATGAAATTGCAACTCGTCGTCCCTATGAAGATCCCAAAGGTCCTTTCTTTTATCGCTTAAGGCTAGTGAGTAGTACTATCCTAGAAAAAACACACATGCCTTATGCGCTCAATGAAAAAAGAGAGAAACGCTGGAATGCGTTATTTTTTGAACAGTATTTCAATGTTGATACGTTGCCTGATTACAGCAGTTCAAATCCATTTATTGTTTATGAAGCTATCCCTTCTCACCTGCGTTACCAATTTCTATTAGATGAAGCATTTTTCACTATTAGCGGTTTTATTAAAGGTCCAGTATGTCGTGGTAGCATCGCATTAAATGTAATTAATGATAAGTTTTGGGTGTTTTTTGCCAAACCTGGGTTTACCAACTCAGCCGTCGCAGAGCAGTTCTTACGCCGGCAGGCACTTAACTTAAGCCTGCCCTCTGAAGCATCTAGCCAAAGCTTTTCAGTCACGGATTGGTTAGGTTATGCAAAACGAAACACAAAGTATGTACAAGCTAAAAGTCAGCTTGTGGACCGCTATATGGATTATCAAAAAGGTCTTAATCTTGATGAAGTATGGTCTGGTAATGAAAATGCTGCACTTACCGTCTTTCGTCATTTCGATAGTGCAACGGTCTTAAAGGGATCGTTAGGTAAGCAACCTAAAACAGCATGGATTATTGATTATCCCGTATTAGAACGTATCCATTATTTGCTAGTGGCAGGGTTTGATGTGTTTGGTAATATTGGCCATCAAGTGACCACACGCCTATATATGGACTTTTTGCGTATTGAAAGTGAGATGAATTTTGTCTCGCTATTACCGAATGAAGATCGTAAACCAGTGATGGCAAGTTGGTACTTAGACTCAACCCAAGAGCTTAGTAGCTACTTAAACGACCATAGCTTGTTATATGCACGGCCGACCGGTATTAAGTATCAAACAGCGTTTGCAAAAACGGAATTGATGTCTATTTTAAAACGACATGCTTACTCGTCTGAGCAACAAAATCGTAGTACGTTAAGATATAACATTCCACCGAAAGACTTGCCTCTAAAGCGCTTAAACTCATTGGAAAATAGTATCGTACAACAGTTGCCGGAGATCAGTTATCTACTCATAGAATCAGAAAAACAGGGCGATCGGGTATATAGTCTGTTACGTAATAATGCCCATAAAAATATCGCTAGCCTACTAAACGAAGGAGAGCAACGCCTCCCTCACCTTGATACGGCCGAAATTTACCCTGGCATTATTGGTAGCTATCCTAGCTTGATTTTTAGAGTTGCAGAAAGGGATAAGCGCGATTTTATCAATCGCTTTTTACGTGCGACGAATAGTGATAAATTCGATCAATTGATTGCGCGTTATGTGGTTCGTAGAAGTAACCCTCAGTTTTGGTTTGTGAGTGATAAATTACATCAAATACACCGTCAAAATACCGGTGTTGATTACGGTTTATTGGATTATAACCGTTTACAAAACAGGTAATTCATCGTTTGACTTTTTTTCATCGTGTCGCCTACTGATTGTGTTTAAAAGAAACGCGAATATTGTGGAGGGACATTATTTTTCATATCAACATGATGTGGAAAATTTAAGCAAAACTAAAACAATTTTGTCAGGAAAAAAGCATTAATAGTGTTGAATTTGCGTTACTTCAATAAAGCACCCTGCAAGCATTGATTTTATGCCCAATCAGGCTTAATTTAATGAAGGTTAATTAAAGAATAAAAAAGGAATGTGAATGCTTGAACTTTCACAGCTGTTTAAAGATGTAAAACAACTGCCCGTATTACCTATTCTATTACTAGAGCTGATGGAAAGTTTTGGTGATGAGGATGCTCGTGTTGAAGATATCGCTAAAAAAATTGGTATGGATCAGTCGATTAGCGCCAAAGTGATCCGCATGGCAAACTCAGTTGCTTACCGACGTGGTAAAGAAGTAGAGTCTATCTCACAAGCAGTTATTCGCCTTGGTTTCAATCAAGTGCGTAGTATTGTAGTTGCTGCTACCTTATCTAATGTGTTTCCAGATACCCCAAGTTTTGATAAGGATAAATTCTGGCAAGATACCTTTGCCACCGCCAGTATCGCCAAAGCATTAGCGAAACACACCAATGTTAATGAAGAAACCGCCTTTACCTGTGCGATGATGCATAATATTGGTGAGTTACTATTGCAGATATTAAAACCCGATGAATGCTCATTAGTGGCGATGGCGATAGAGACCGGAGAGCCTCGGTTATCAGCACAACGTGAAGTGTTCGGATTTGACTATAGCCAAGTAGGCGCTGAACTCGCTAAACATTGGGACTTCTCTACTATTTTCTGTGATGCGATTGAACAACAGTTAGATCCTCTTTCCTACGAAAATCCATCGCAAGCGGCTGTTTTAATTCGCTTATCTGTTTTTGCTAGTTTTGCATGGAATGCAAACCTTCCACCAGAAATGATCGTCAATCGTTTTCCTGCTGCCCTTATTGAACATGTGAATTTGCATAAAGAGGGGCTTGTTGAAGAATTTGAAGGCATGATAGAAGCTGGTAAAGAGTTAGGCAAATTGATGTCTGCTTAAATTTATCTTTAATCGAAATTAATAAAATGGCGATTCACTTTTAAATCGTCATTTTTCGCTTCTTGCTTTTAAAGGCAAAGTGCACTTGTGCATAAATAGAATGCCAATCATTTATCGCCATTATTACCAATTCCTCTTCTCGCACACATTTATAACCAATTGGTTAATAAGGAAAGTTTTTCTTTCGCTGACTAAGCACCTAATAAATAGATGTCGCTATTTTTTTCTATCATTCCACTCTATCAATGCGTTCAATGATATACTCTGCGCGTAAATAATAAAAATTGAGGAGATGTTATGATTTACAGTATGACTGCATTTGCACGTAAGCAGATAAAAGGCGATTGGGGTACCGCTGTTTGGGAGATTCGCTCCGTTAATCAGCGTTATTTAGAGACCTATTTCCGTTTACCTGAACAATTTCGTGGCTTAGAAGTAAAACTTAAAGACTCCTTTAAAAAGCGTCTACAACGCGGGAAAATTGAATGTGGACTTCGTTTTGAAGGAGCAGACAGTAGTAAAGAAGGTTTAGAGATGAACCAAGTACTGGCTAGTCAGCTCATTAAAAATGCACAGTGGGTTGCAGAACAAGCGGGTAACGCCTCGATCAACCCTGTTGATATTCTGAAATGGCCTGGCGTGATGCAAGCACCAGAGCAAGACGTTGATGCGATTACGATTGAATTATTAGCAGGGTTTGAAGAAACCTTAACCGAATTTATTGAAGTGCGTAGTGCAGAAGGTGCGAATCTTTCAGCTTTGATAGAGCAACGTTTAACCGCGATTAGCCATCAAGTAAATTTAGTACGTGGATTTATGCCCGAGGTTCAAGCATGGCAAAAAGCACGTATTTTAAAGAAATTTGAAGACGCAAAAGTCGATTTAGACAGCACACGCGTTGAGCAAGAGTTAGTGCTACTCGCACAAAAATCCGACGTCGCTGAAGAGTTAGATCGTTTGGAATCACACGTTGGTGAAGCACAAAATGTCTTGAAAAAAGGTGGTGCTGTAGGTCGCCGTTTAGATTTTATGATGCAAGAGTTTAACCGTGAAGCTAATACGTTAGGTTCCAAAGTGATTAACACTGATATCACTGCAGTAGCTGTGGAATGTAAAGTATTAATCGAACAGATGCGTGAGCAGGTGCAGAATATAGAGTAGCGCCATTAATGTGTTTCTACTAAAAGGCCCGATTAAATTTAATCGGGCCTTTTAGTTTCTGCTAAATAGCTTTAGCGTGTTACTAGGTAACTATTACTTGCTCATTTCACGGTTGTAATTTAAGCGTTTAGCTGCATCTAGCGTTAGCATCTGCATAAAGGCTTTGACCTCTGCGTCACTGCCCACTGGAGTGGATGAGCTACCACCGCCACCAAATACTGTGGTTGGCACTTTACGAACAGCAAAGGCTTCTGCCCATATTTTCTGAATTTGGATTTCAGCGTCTAGTTTTTGCGCTAGGGCATTATCCGCCTGTAAAATAACTTTTTTCTTGTAGGCTTCAGCATCCGATAAAGTACGAATCGTTTCTGATTCAATTTTTGCTTTTTCTAAGTTAATCGCCGCTGTATCTTTAGAAATAGCAGCTTCTGCTTTCAACTTTTCAGCTTTAGTAATCGCAAGTTGTTTATCCGTTTCTGCTTCAGTTGTTTTCTGGATTTGGTCAACTTTTGCTTTAGCTTGACGCTGTGCAACTTCTCGCTCACCACGTGCGATTGCTAATAAACGTTGTTCTTCCTCTTGGACGCGCTGCTCTCGAGCAATAGCGCGATCTGCAGAAGCTTGTTGTTTGAGTTGCATACGTTTAATAAACTTTGTATTAGGCTTCATATCGGTAATTAAGGCCGATACCACCGTGATACCAAATTCTAAGAACCGTTGGTTTTTGATTCTTGGTAGCCCATCTTTATCTAATACTTTTCGTACAACAAAAATTGTTTTTTCATTTTCGCCATATTCTTCTTGTTCTTGGCCTAAAGAAGCATTTGCAGAAGCTTTTGATCTTTTATTCGATTTAACACTTATTTCTTCACGTTTTACTAAAAAAATACCCTGGTTCATTTGTTTCTCAAATTCAGAGTTGAACTCTGTACGTCCTCCAGCGTAGTACTCTTCTGCGCTCATTAATGATGCATTAGCTTGTAAAGTTTCTTTAAATGAAGGCATTAAAGCGGTTCGTAACAGGTTTTCCGGGGAACGATATTCATGCGCTAACTTTAAAAATGATTCTTTGTCTGTTGGAATAGAAAAGCGCACGGTAGCTTCCGCATGTGCATCAACTTGATCCAGAAACATAATGCTCATAGGAGGTAAGGTTGCGGCCGCTTCGTTGGCATCTTTTTCTGCATTAATGCTATTGACTGTTGCGCCATTGATAGACTGAACTGTCATTGCTCGCTTCCAAGCATTGTAGCGCCCAAATGGATAAAACTTGTAGCCGACTTCTGAGACTACTTCTTCGCTACCTGTGACGGTACGAACATGGTAAATATAACCGGGTTCAGCATAGAAAAATGATTTAGATAAGACAAACCCTAATATAAGAAGGGGAATGGCAATAATCGCTGATTTTATTGCAATTCGTTTTGAGTTGTCGCTAGTAATAGCACTGCGGATTTCTGTTGAAGGAGTGGTCATTGTCGTTTTCCATTGTTGTAAAAAATATGATAAATAATTAACAAAGGAAATGTGGCGTTATGGTGTGAGTGACAAGTCTCCGACACTTAGGTAATGCGCTATATCAGATCCTTTGACATTACGGATAAGTATAATGACATTGGTTTTATTAAACAATGATATTTGCGTGCCATCGGTTTTGTTGGAGGGGAATTTTCTCACTCATATTGCAGGTATGGCCTAGGGTCTGTTGATCTTTCAAGTTTATTTTTGCAACAATTTGTTGGCTATTTATACAAGGCTGAGCCTATGCCGTGTGGTTATTCCACATCAATAGGCGAAAACGCAGTAAAAATGGTCAACAAATGTTGCCCTTCGGGTTCAACACAACACGCTTTGCCCTGTGTTAGACGAAATTCGCTTAGAATGACTAAGCCACATCCCGTCTGCCTTGCTCAAAACGCGTTGTGTTGAACAAAATTTAAACGGCAAAGATCAACAGACCCTAGGGTAATTTTACAATCCGCATAAGCATCTGCTCGATCTTGTTGATTAACTATCATTTTCTTCAACAAGCCTTGATAATCAATATTATGCGGTATTGTTTACTCTCAGATAGGTCAATGCGACGCTACCCTTTGGGGAAATTGCTCATGTAAAAAGTCTAAAAAGAGTCGAATTCGTTTAGGTTGATATTTCTTACTGATATATACGACATTTAAATTAGTGCTCGATGTTGAGGCATTAAAATTTTTCATGTAATCATCGAGGAGGGTGACTAAACGGTTGTTATTGATATCTGCTTGCACATCTAATATCGATTTTAATGCAATTCCAGCTCCTTCCAATGCCCAGTGTCTAATAACTTCACCATCATCAGAAAAACGTTTTGGAGTGATTGATATTGTGGCCTTTTTATCTTTTCCTTGAAAATACCAAGTTTTCAACTCTTCATGGTGGCGTAGCATTGCTAAACAATTATGATGCATTAAATCTTCTGGCGTTAATGGTGTACCATTTTCAACTAGATAAGCAGGAGAAGCGCATAAAACTCGTTGGCTATGGGATAAGCGACGTGAAATCAAACTACTATCAGTTAGTTCCCCATATCGAATGACTATATCCATGCCTGATTCGGCAATGTTGCTAGTGCGGTCATTTAAGTATAAGTAGGGAACAACATTGGGATAGTCTTTGCAGAAATCCGATAAAATAGGAAGAATATATTGTTTGCCGATATCATTAGGGGCAGAAATTTTGAGTGATCCTTTGACCTCTTTAATGCCACTACGAAGTAGGTTTTCGGTTTCATTAACATTATCTAAAATTTCTAAGCAAGCTTTGTGATAAAGCTCGCCTGCATCGGTTAAAGAGACATGTCTTGTACTCCGATTAAGTAATTTTACACCATACCTCGCTTCTAGCGACTGAAGCCTTGCGGTAACCGTAGCAGGTGATAGTCCAAGTTCACGGCCAGCAATCGCTAGCCCCCGATATTTTACAATAGCGATAAACATCGCCATATCTGAAAATTTATCCATACACACCTATTGTTCAGCTCAGCCAAATAATGATTTTATATTTTAGTCAATTATCAAAAGTAAATCGAATGCATATAATTATCTCCATCATAAAGGTGGGGAGGTAAAAAAGATGAGTAGATTATTTGAACCAAGTACATTAAAAGAGATGTCCTTGCAAAATCGCATTGTGATGGCGCCAATGACTCGAGCGCGGTCAAGCCAACCGGGAAATATTCCCAATAAAATGATGGCAACCTATTATAAGCAACGTGCAACAGCGGGGTTGATTATCTCAGAAGCAACACAAATCTCAGATGATTCACAAGGCTATTCTTTCACTCCTGGTGTGTATACCGATGAACAGGTAGCTGGTTGGAAACAGGTAACCAGCGCAGTACAAGAGCAAGGCTCAATTATGTTTTGCCAGCTCTGGCATGTGGGAAGAGTATCTCATCCTATTTTCCAGAAAGGTGAACTGCCAATTGCGCCTTCTGCTTTAGCTCCAGTTGAGACGAAGGTATGGATTGCTGATGCACAAGGTCATGGCAATATGGTTGAGTGTGTTCAGCCACGTGCGATGACACAACAAGATATTGACCGTGTAGTGGCAGATTTTGCGAATGCCGCGAAGCGTGCAGTCGAATCGGGCTTTAATGGTGTAGAAATACATGGTGGTAACGGTTATTTAATCGATCAATTTTTGCGCACTAATGCTAATCAGCGTATGGATAATTACGGTGGCTCTCGCACCAATCGTATTCGTTTTTTACTGCAGGTCGTCGATGCGGTTATTGAGGCGATAGGTGCAGATAAAGTTGGTGTACGCCTCGCGCCTTTCATTACGTTTAAGGATATGGATTGCCCCGATATTGTGCCTACTATTCTTGAAGCTGCACAGGAATTACAGGTACGTGATATCGCTTACCTACATTTATCAGAAGCTGATTGGGAAGATGCGCCTATTATTCCTGAGAGTTTTCGCATTCAACTACGAGATCTGTTTAGTAATACCATCATTGTGGCTGGCAGTTATACACAAGAACGCGCACAGGCGATGTTAAGTAAAGGTTATGCCGACTTAATCGCCTTTGGGCGACCATTTATTGCTAATCCTGATTTGGTGTCTAGGTTGGCGAATCAAAATGTGCTTGCCGACCTAGATGGGGCTACTTTATTTGGTGGTCACGAGAAAGGATATATTGATTACCCTGCAATAACTTCAGTGGCTTAGATAGCCACTTATCGGATGAAAGAAAGAACGGATTCCTAGATTGTTAATTGTGTAAATATTAAATAATTTTGGAGAAAGAACATGAATCATAAAATCAAAATTTTACTTCCAGTAATCGCAATTTTTTTAGCGGCACCTGTATTTGCTGACGACTCTAATGCCGCTTTAGGTGCATCCTATCAGTTTGCAAATGTCAAGGTTGGCGGGCACCATGTGAACGTTGATGGTCTTGAATTTCAAGGTGCTGGTCACTACAAATGGGGATCAATTGTTAGTACGGCTTCTACATTAACTGGAGAGGGTGCTGATTATGATAACTATAGTTTGGCTTATGGAAAAAACTTTCCGATCATGCAATCAGACTTCTTTATTACACCAGATATTGGAGTTAAATACATGAAATATGACGATGGGAAAATAAAAGAGTCGGGTTTTGGACCCATGGCAGGAGCGACTTTAGGGTATAACATTAATAAAAACTTCCAAGTGGTTACACACTATAACTACGCGATGGGATTCAAAGGAGGCGAACGTCGCATTAATGAGAACAGCGTTAGTCTTGGTGTTAATTACCGCTTTAATTAATGTTGAATGAACAGCACTACTTGATTCTACATCGTTAGGTAGTGCTGTATTAGATAGGCTATGATGGCATTAAAGTGAGTTGTGACCAGTCACTTAATTTATTAATCACATGCTGACTTGGTGGCGCATAATAAACCAAAGCAACAATGGCGATAATACTGAAAAAGGTTATTGTTTTATTATTAAAATCAGCTATTTTTAGCGCGCTACCAAAAGAGCGTTTGATGCTGATATTACTTAAATCTACACTGTATAATTCATCTAATAAAAGATGAATTATACCTCCCAGTAAAACAAAACCACCAGAAAGCCACGCGATTATCGATACTTGTACTGATATAGACGGGGCTACTCGCCAAATTAGTTGTGTGATTAGTAACGCCATCAGCAATAAAAATATTAATGAATGACAGCTTCCACGATGCACGGTAATTTTTTCGAAGATTGGCCTTACCAAGTACCTCATTGCCCCATACACCAGCAATGGAATCATAATTAATTCCATTAAGCTCGTATTTTGCGAGACTTCGGAGCTCATATAACGAATAACGATGAGCACCGCGCTGAACGCAAACAGATTGAAAATAGTGTCAAGCGATGTCGAGTTGTCTGAATCAATGTCGGGTAATAGTCCACCTATAGTGCCTAAAAACCATAACCAAAGAGCGGTATTTAGGTCTATCTGTTGCGCGGATAATAAAGTCGCAGCGCTTAACCCGGTGGTAATTGTGGCTACATTAAGGTGAGTATTAAAGTTTGCCATGTGCTCTCTTGTCTTAGGTTTGGAGAAAGCATTCTAACAATTATAGCAAATAGGTTAAATATCCAGATTGAGCGCACTGTGTTTTCTAAAAGGAGGGGGAGCACGTTACCTTGGCAATAGTCACGAGTATCAAGGAAAATTAAAAAATGTTCACAGACACGCTGTACGAGTTAATCCTGCAATCATATATTGAGGTACCGCATTATTTAACCATAAACGTACTGACTTAAGTGAGATATCTAAGAGAGTCTTTTATAGCTTTTGTGCTGAATATAGCATTTTTGTTGCGCTAAATAGCGATAATGGTTGCTTAGTTAAGTCGAAATTTGATGTCACTATCGAGAGACTAACTTCGTTAATCTTCTACCGAACATTAACGTGCTTTAATGGTTGTTCCGTTAACGAAACTTTCAACGAAGAGATAAGTTACTTTAAGCAGTAAAATAGATCAGCTATCTATTTGGTTTGCCGTAACGCTTCTTATCGTTTTGCAACAACAATCCACCAATACATTAAATGGAATTCGCCGATGAGCATGCAGACAGTAGAGAGGGCTAGTTCCATTATTAACCTTGCCTCTGATGAAAAGCGCCTAGCTACCATATCACCCACTTCCGATAGCGTTGGGGTGGTGAGTTGCAGTCGTCAGCAGGTACAAAATAACAAAGTTTCACTGAGCATCGATTCGGTGATTGTTGAAGAGCCACTACAGATTCGCTTACTTTATACTGATATTCATGGGCAAGAGCAGGATCGTATTTTTCTCGTTACCATGCGTACACCCGGAGAAGATGTGAGTTTAGTGACAGGGTTGTTATTGGCGGAGGGGGTCATTGAGCATGCGCAACAGATTGTCGCTATCAATGAGCACATAGAGGATATTGAAATTAATACTAATGAGATTCATGTCAGCCTCTCCTCTGATTTGCATCTGGATTGGGATCGCATCAAGCGTGACACGACCTCTTTTTCAAGTTGTGGCGTGTGTGGTAAATCTTCAATGCAGTCTTTAGAACTGCGCAATATTGCCGAGCTCGATACTCAGCCACATTGGTTAGCCATGCCTATTATTGATACTTTGAGTGAGCGGCTGTATCAATCGCAAAACCTCTTTCATCAAACGGGAGGCGTGCATGGTTGTGCTTTATTTGATAATCAAGGCAAGCTATTACTTAGTGCGGAAGATGTTGGGCGCCATAATGCCCTTGATAAGCTACTGGGAAAATTAGCCTGTGACTCAACAATGGTGGCGCAGCAGAAAATTGTATTTCTAAGTGGGCGCATTAGTTTCGAGTTAGTACAAAAAATATTGGTTGCCGGTATTACGGTATTAGCCGCCGTTGGAGCTCCTTCGAATCTTGCCATTAATATGGCTAAACGTTTTAACTTAACACTGATCGGTTTTAGTCGTGATGGTCGTTTTAATATTTACCATGGCGCTTTTCGTTTAAACCTCACTGCATTAGATAATAGAGAGTAGATATGACAATCAAAAAATATGATGGATCAGCCGGTGGCTGGGGCGCACTGCTCAGTACGACTAAACATTTGGTGAAAAGTGAAAATGTCACACGTAATATTCGTAACCTATTAAAAACGAATCAAGATAAAGGTTTTGATTGCCCCGGATGTGCATGGGGAGAGACGGAAGAGAAGAGTCGTTTTCGCTTTTGTGAAAATGGGGCTAAAGCGGTGAACTGGGAAGCAACTAGTCGACGTGTCACACCTGAGTTTTTTCAACAACATCCTGTGAGTTGGTTAAAAGAGCAAAGTGATTATTATCTCGAATACCAGGGGCGACTTAGCCATCCGATGCAATATGATCCTGAAACAGATTGTTATCAAGCGGTAACTTGGGAGCAAGCCTTTGATCTGATTGCAGAGCATTTAAATGCCCTTGATAACCCGAATCAAGCGGAGTTTTATACCTCTGGGCGTGCCAGTAATGAAGCAGCCTTTCTCTACCAGCTGTTTGTGCGTAAGTTTGGTAGTAATAACTTTCCCGATTGCTCTAACATGTGCCATGAAGCAAGTGGCATCGCTTTAAAGCAAGCGATTGGTGTGGGTAAAGGTACGGTAAAAATGTCGGATTTTGAACATGCCGATGCAATTTTCCTGTTTGGACAAAACCCCGGGACTAATCATCCGCGCATGTTAGATACATTGCGTGAAGCTTCTCGGCGTGGCGCTGCGATTGTCAGCTTTAATAATTTAAAGGAGCGTGGACTGGAGCGTTTTACCAACCCGCAATCTCCTAAAGAGATGTTGACCGATGGTGCAACACAAATAAGCCAATGTTATTTCACGCCTAAACTAGGTGGCGACATGGCTGCGGTACGTGGCATCGTGAAAACACTCTCTGTTTTTGATCAGGAAGAGGTTAGCGCTGGCCGTGCTTCTATCTTTGACCATGATTTTATTGAGCAACATACCCAAGGATTACAGGAATACTTAGCTGCCGTTGAAGCGACACCATGGGCTGAAATATTTGAACAGTCGGGGTTATCACAGGCTGAAATAGAACAGGCTGCAAGCATTTATCGTCAATCGAAGCGCGTCATTGTTACTTGGGCAATGGGGATCACGCAACATAAACACTCAGTCGATACGATTCAAGAGATCACCAATCTACAGTTACTGTTTGGTCAGCTAGGTAAAAAAGGAGCGGGTTTATGCCCCGTGCGAGGTCATAGTAATGTGCAGGGCGATCGCACCATGGGAATTGATGAAAAGCCTCATGCTAACTTAATTGAAAAAATAACACAGGTCTTTGATTTTGAAGCCCCTACCGCACATGGTCATAATACCGTAGAGGCGATTAAAGCGATGTTGGCGGGTGACAGTAAGGTATTTATCGGGTTAGGTGGAAATTTTGCAGCAGCAACCCCCGATAGTGCATTAACAGAGCAAGCATTAGCGAGTTGTGATTTAACGGTCAATATCGCCACTAAGCTTAATCGTAGTCATTTGATCACCGGTAAAAACGCATTGATATTGCCCTGTTTGGGACGTACTGATGTTGATATTCAAGCTAATGGCCCGCAATCGATCACCGTGGAAGACTCATTTAGCATGGTGCATGCTTCCTCTGGTGTGGTTGAAAGTGATACCGCTGAGATGCGTTCAGAGCCGGCTATTATTGCAGGTATCGCACAGGCGACTTTGGGTAAACAACCGATTGATTGGCATTGGGTCGTTGAAGATTACGATCGGATCAGGGAGTTAATTGCAAAAACGATTCCTGGCTTTAGCGATATGAATGAAAAGATAAAGCAACCGGGGGGCTTTTATTTAGGCAATAGCGCTGCTCAATATCAATGGCAAACAACCTCGAAGAAAGCACAGTTTGTCACTTATCCATTACCGACGCATTTATTGCCTGCTAATTTACGCGCCTTGAGCAAAGATCCCGTTTTTGTATTGCAAACGATGCGTTCGCATGATCAATACAATACCACTGTGTATGGCTTTGATGATCGTTACCGAGGTGTTTTTGGTGAGCGTAAGGTTTTGTTTATTAATAAAAATGATATTGAAGCATTAGGTATGCAAGCCAATCAGTTAGTGGATATTGAAGCGCTGTGGCCAGATGGTATCAAACGTAAAGTATTTGCTTTTAAGCTGGTGGAATATGAGATCCCTGAGGGTAATATTGGTGCTTATTTCCCTGAAACGAATCCCTTGGTCTCGATCGATGGAAAAGGGGATTTAAGTGATACCCCAATCTCGAAGGCGATTCCGGTGATACTCTCAGTGGCAGCGCCAAAGACAAATGCCTTGGATATCAAACATACTTGAGTTCGCAATCGCCCCACTCAATAGTGGGGCGATTAATTTAATCGTACATCAGCTTCTGAGCTTTTTCCTGATCAAACTCTTTCAATGACTTTCTTGCAAGCTGCCTAAAGGGTAACGCTTTTACAATCTCCTCAAAGGGCTGTATTGCAAATGCCCAGAACACCGAACCGTCTAAACCTATAATAATCAGAGCGCATAAAGGAATGGAGATGAGCCATTGCCCAGTGAAATTTATTTTAAACACGGCGGTGGTCTTACCCAATGCCCGTAATATATTGCCGTGTACGGTATTGTAACCTCGCACTAGTGGTAAAAAGATATACAAAGGCGCAATGATGGCTAATGCTTGGTAGGTTTGCTCATCTAGCTCCGGATAAATATCAGCAATCACTACGCTGATGCCGGCAAATATCACAGCGACAATTAGAGAGATGCCGACCGCAATATCAATACTGGTATCGACGTTTTTGCTCAGGTCATCTATTTTGCGAGAGCCGATCGCTTGGCTTATCGTGATTGCAGAAGAGTGAGACCAAGCTGCGATGAATTGCGTGCCAGCACGTATCCAAGGCATCATTAATGTAATCGCTACATAGGCGTGTAGTGCTAGTTGTGCGTACAGCAGTTGATAGATAGTTGCCCCAATGAGCAAGATGGTAACGTTGGCGGCCACTGGAAATATTTCAATAAAATGTTGCTGAATATTACGTAACATCATGCCATCAAACTTGGGCTTGGGTAGCTGTATTTCACGGTTTAGTTTCATGATCAATGCGAGGTAGCAGAGGCGTAGAATGATGGCGATAATACTGCCCACTGCTGCACCTTGCACGCCCATCCCAGCATAAGAAAGAGACGCGCTAAATTCAACACCATGAATCAGTAGATAAGAGACTACAGCATTAATAGGCAGTTCTATTAGGTAACCTTTAAAGGGAATTTGAGTTTTACCTAAGCTATTAAACAGTGCAATCATCACCTGTGTGAGCGCCGTGTAAAGCACGATATATTTACAAATTCCGAGGTAATCTTTGACCTCTTGATGTAGTAAAACGTTATCGGTGAGTGCATTAATAAGGGGGCGATCAAAAAGTGTTAACAAAACCCAGAACAGCAGTGCTGCTGAGCAGTTAATCAGTAAACCAGACCAAAATGCTTTGGTTAATGAGAGGTTATTTCCCGCGCCTACCGCACGACTTAATACCAGTTGTGTTCCATTGGCGAGCGCCATTTGAATACCGAGAATAGCCGCGATAATAGTGGTTGCGATACCCATGGACGCTAAAGGTATTTCTCCTAACGGCGAAACAACGAAGGTATCGATCATCAACATCGATTGCATTAACAGGCCATTTAATGCCAATGGCCATGCCAGTGAGAAATTCTTTTTTACGTAGGATTGAGTAGACACCAGAAAACCTTAAGCAGGATAAAACACAAAAGTATTATAATATGTTTTATATGGTTAAGGTTGTTAATTATCAAGATTTAGTCGTTTTACTCTGATTCAAAACAAATTTGCTGTTTCGGTTTTTTTAATTGGATGGACAGCGAATTGAGCCGGTTAACAATCATTTGCAAAAGTTGTCCCTGTTGCGCTTCATTGTCTGCACTTTGTTGGTCTTTAAACATGCAGGTTATACGTAAAGATTGAGGGAAATTATTATAGTTAACTGTATGACTAATCCATTGATAACCCTCGCAATGATCAAGTGCAAACTCACACACTTCAGTTAATGTTTGACGCAGTGCGTTGTCTAATTTTTTATCGTTTTTACGCATCTTAATATCAGCCTTTTAATAAGTAAGATTATGATTTTACATGGATAAAGTGATATATACAGAATTATTAAAAGTGCAAGTAACATCAAGTTAGCAATAATAAATCTGTTCTGTAATATAAATTTTGTTATAACAAACATTCAATACATAAATGCTAAGGATGCAACCGATGCAGCTAGACTTTTCTGACTATACCGAAAACCAACGTTATCATTTGATGACGCAAACAATTATTCCAAGACCGATAGCGTGGGCACTGACCGATTCATCTAATGGTAGTTATAACCTTGCACCATTTTCTTACTTTACCGCCGTTTCCAGTAAACCTGCGCTATTGATGTTATCGGTTGGTAAAAAGGCGAATGGTGGCAATAAAGATACCTTGACCAACATTTTGAACACTAAACAGATGGTTATCCATATCGCTTCCACAGAGCAAGCTGAGTTAGTCACGCAAACAGCGAAAACACTAGACCATGGTGATTCAGAGTTACAGGATGCGGGTTTAACAACAACGCCCTTTGAAAACTTCCCTCTACCGCGACTCACCGATTGTGATATCGCCTTTGCCTGTGAATTGTATGAAACTAAGCAGTTGGGAGATGCACAGCAGACGCTTATTTTTGTCGAAGTGAAGCACTTATATATGAGTGATCATATTGTTAGTAAAACAGCGAAGGATCGTTTAACCATAGATGCAACTAAAATTGCGCCGTTGGCTAGACTTGGCGGTGGTGAATACGCTGCGATTGCCGAACCTTTTTCATTACAGCGACCGGATTAAAAACACATAATGATAATTGATGGCTTATAACAATAAAACAAGGCAGTCGTAGTTATACCAAACGCAGTAAATAGCGGACCTATTTTACGGATGAAAATAACTTATCTCTTATTAAAAGATACATATACGTATCGAATATCAATTAGTTGGAAAATATATGGACATATTAACGATTAACAAACTAGCACCAAAAAAGTTGCTATCTACTACTCTATTTTCAAGCGCAGTAATGTTCTCATCGCTAGTAATGGCTGGCGGTGAGTATTATACCACTGGACCGCAGTCTACCTATGGATCAGTGACTTATAATCAAGGCAACTATATCAATGTCATTAACCCTGCTTCAGCCGCTTTTCATCGTCAGCATATGGACCCAGATGATCTCATTATTGGCAGTGCTTCTTTAGGGGCTGGACTTGAATATGGTGGTGTTGATGATCTCTTTAAACGCATCGATGAATTGAGTGAAAACTTCAAACCTTCAGATGATAGTAACGATGGAGGGGGAGATGCGGGTGCTGAAAGTGAGCCTGGTTTTGAACTTGGTGATATTATTGACCTAGAAAACCCTGAGCTACAAGCTTTGATAAAAAAAGCGAAGAAAAAAGCTGCTGTGGTCGGCGGGGCTTTAGTGTTTGTGACAACAGAAGGCTATGCACAAACCTATGTTGATTCTAATATTAATTTTTTAATCAATAAAGAGATTGCTGGGGGCACGTTAGCTTTTAATTTACAGAGCTCCCTCTCTACTGGTTTTGTAGGGATTGCCGACAATATTGACTTTGATGAGCAACAGGCGCTGGCAGAGTTAAAAGCATTGTACGAGTCGGATCTGCAGCCTGGCGATCAAATTGCTGAATATGATTTATCAGGTGGCTTATCATTAACCGTTGATCCGAATACTGGTAAGGTGCGAGCCAATTTTCAAAATGACAGTGTCTTAATCAGTAAAGCCGCCAAAATAGTTGAATTTGGCATGACTTATAGTCGTTCAATTGAAAAAAATGATTCTGGAGAGCTGTTTTTGGGTGTTAAGCCTAAAATGAACTGGATTGGTTTAACACAGGTTGCGGTTCGAATGGGCGACTTAACGGATTCAAAAGCGTTATTTCAAGATGTCGATGATTTAGCATTTAATTACGACAGTAAGTTCGGGCTGGATCTTGGTGTGTATTGGAACGCTGATAATTATGCGCTTGGTAGCACCTTGGTAAATACCACAGAGCCGACTTTCGATTATCCTGAGCTCAATACTAGCCGTTACCAAAATAGTGCTATTGCGCGCCAAATACAACAGGAAAGTCATTATAAGTTAGATCGTCAGTTGAAAGTTGAAGCGTCGCTTTTTACGCATGATTATCGTTGGTTTACTGGTTTATCCGCTGATATTAATGAAACACAAGACCCTTTGCATCAACGTTTTCAGTGGCTTGCATGGAGTGCTGGCTATCAACCGCCGTTATGGTGGTTTTCAAATGTGCGTACTGGGGCGAAGCATAACCTTGCGGGCTCTGAGTTAACTTATTTAAATTTGGGAGCAACTTTCTTAAAGTTCATTAATTTAGATATCTCCTCGACTTTATTGGTAACCAGCATTAATGATATTGATTTGCCACGAGGAGTGAGAGCGGATTTAGGATTGAACTTCGCTTTTTAATAATACTGATAGCTTCGCTTAAGGACTATTGTACTGTCGAGTTTCTTTTTGTATAAAATGCTCTCTTGTGGGGTCAGCATAACCCACTTTACCTTTGCTCTATTTAGCTTCGCCAAACAGCCCCCAATAGAGAGTATTGGTAACGTTTAGGTCTTTCTGCTATTTCTGCTACTGTTTTTAATCGCACCAGTTTATCGTCTGGTGCGCAATCGGTTTAAACTTATAAGTAGGCATTAAGTGAGTTATTAGCCAGCGAAATTAATTTTTTAATAACGTTTCTAAACATTGCTCTTTAATACCGTAAAATGCTTTTATCGATGCAATTTGTGCAAGGATCGCACTGTTATCACGAGGCTGTTTACGTTTTTGCGCTAAAATCATTTTATTCTTACTGGTGTGCTCTAAAGAGATAAATTCAAATACCTGTGTATCGTAGCCATTAGCTTCAAGTAATAGAGCGCGTAATCCATCGGTAACCATTTCAGCTTCTTGTCCCATATGAATACCATGTTGTAATAAAGGTGCAAGCATTTCTGGGCTTTTCATCTGTGGGCGAATTTGTTTATGGCAACAAGGTGAACACATAATAATTTCTGCACCAGTACGTATTCCCATGTGTAGGGCATAATCGGTCGCGATATCACAAGCATGTAAGGCAATCATGATATTAATACCTTGTGCCTTGAAATGTTGCACATCCCCCTGTTCAAACTTAATGCCTTGCAAAGCTAGTTTCTGTGCTGTGTTATTGCATAAGTCGACCAAATTTTGACGTAACTCGACACCAGTTACTGCTGTTTCAACATTCAGTTTATCAACAAAGTAATCGTGTACTGCAAAGGTTAAATAAGCTTTACCTGAACCAAAATCAGCAATGTGTACTTTATTGTTATTAGCAAGGCCGGTGTTATCGATCGCACGTGATAATACCTCAATAAATTTATTAATTTGTTTCCACTTACGAGACATAGCGGGAATGATGTTGCCACGGTTATCCGTCACACCGAGCTCTTTTAGATAGGGGCGGTCTTGTTCGACAAAACGATTTTTGTTGCGATCGTGGTGATTACTTTCCTGACTGGTTTTATTTTTATTGGCATATTTTTTAGCCAACACTTTACCCTTTTTACTAACACTCAATTGCATCTCCCACTCATTTGATAATAAGTGTGCGTTGAAAAAGTGCGTACCTAATTCTGTGCTAAAAAAATCTGTTGCTTCACTAAGCGTTAAATTTTTAGTGACGTGGTTGGTTTTATACTCATATAAGAAGGACAGAAGTTGTTGCTCTTTTAACACCACTGGGCGAATTGTAATACGTTTTAGCTCAATTTCATCACCTTTGTATTTTGATAGTACGATACGGTGAAGTTGTTGATGACTAAAAGCGTTATTGCAGGTTTGCAAAAACAGGTCAAATTCAGCGGTATTGATGATTGGCATAACAGTCTCTTTTGGTATTTTAAGCGCAGGTTAGCCACTATTCTACAGACAAATGTTTTGCAGATCCTTATTCATCTATGATTAATAAAAATGCTACGTAGGTAACTGAATAGAGGTTGATAAATAAGCAACTCTATCAAATCGCCCCTATACTTAAACAAAAAAGAGGGGATAGA
Source organism: Psychromonas sp. psych-6C06 (assembly GCF_002835465.1). Classification (NCBI taxonomy): domain Bacteria; kingdom Pseudomonadati; phylum Pseudomonadota; class Gammaproteobacteria; order Alteromonadales; family Psychromonadaceae; genus Psychromonas; species Psychromonas sp. psych-6C06. Next base: position 125,743 of record NZ_PIZM01000009.1, read on the forward strand.
TATGCCAGAAGAGGAAACACTAGCAAAGGCTAATCGATCTTTTCGTTTTGCAGGGCTTATTGTAAGTGCGATTAAAAAGCTTAGTCGCTCTGCAGTTTCCGTTGAAGGTACAGAAAAGTTGCGTGCCAATCCGACGTTATTTGTGGTGAACCACTTTACCCGTTTTGAAACGGGTCTTCTGTTACATATTCTTTATAAACATAATGGCCAAATGGCGCATTCCTTAGCAGACAGTAATTTATTCAAGGGAAAATTAGGGCGTTATCTCGAATCGGTGGGAGCGCATCCTGTTGATCTGCCTGGCCGTGATGCGAAGATAATCTCTGAGCTTATGAAGGGTTCTCATAATTGGGTGATCTTTCCGGAAGGCTCAATGATTAAAAATAAAAAAGTGATGCATGATGGCCGTCTGCAGTTGCAACTTGAAAATCGCATTAGTGCTCCTCATACCGGTGCATCGATACTGGCACTAAAATCCTATTTTTTAAAAGAGCAATATCGACGTGCGATAGCGAGTAATAATGTTCAACAGATTAATCAGTTTCATGAAACCTATTCATTACATGGACCCGCAGATCTAGCAACATTAGACCTGTGTATTGTGCCAGTTAATATCACTTATTACCCATTACGTCCCGGCAAAAACTTACTCTCAACGGGTGTGCAATTATTAGTGAAAGACCTTGAACCTAAGTTAGAAGAGGAGTTATTAGTTGAGGGTAAGTTGCTGTTGCAGGAGAGTGATATCTCTATCTCCTTTGGTAATCCCATTGATGTACGTAGTTTTACTAAACCTTATCGTCGCTTTTTTTCTGTCGTGTTACCTTTTTTATCCGCTTCTCGAAAAATGGATTGGATGATGAAGCTGATGCGCCATCGTCTTACCTCAAAATTTATGCAACGGGTTTACACTCGATTATCGATTAACATGGACCATATTGTGGCGACTGCGCTACGTTATATACCAATGCCGGGTATTGCAGAAAAAAACTTTAAAGAGATCGTTTATCTCGCTTGTTTAAGTATTAAGAAACAAAATCATCGCCATGTGCATTGGAGTATTCGAGATAGCATTATTAATATGGTATCCGATGCTGATTATGCGCCCTATGAAAGTATTATGAAGCTTGCTAGCGACGAGTCTATTTTACTTCGACAAGATGGCATGTTGCTGGTTAATCATGAAAGAATACAAACACCATCCCCCTTCCATCGAATGCGTCTTGATAACACAACGAGTGTATTAGCTAATGAGTTTGAGGTCATGAAACAGGGGGTTAAAATCATCAAAACCTTAGTAAAGGTGCCACCTAAAAGATTAGTATCTAAAGTTGCGAGTGCGGTGATTGAACGTGATATCTCTATTTTTGAGCAGGAGAGAATGCGTTCTTATATCGAAGGTGAAACTAAAAGTCGCGAGGTTGGCAAGCCTCAGCACTTCGCGGGTAAAAACGGCAAAAAAGGCATTGTGTTAGTGCATGGCTTTCTTGCTTCTCCGGGAGAGTTAATGCAATTAGCTAACCATCTTCATCAGCAGGGCTATGGTGTTTATATCGTTCGCTTAGCAGGTCACGGTACTCATGCTTCTGAGTTACAAACTGTTAAACTACAATGTTGGTTAGAGTCTGTAAAACGCGGTTATGCTGTACTTTCCCACTACCATGATAAAGTTATTCTAGCCGGATTTTCTGCCGGCGCGTTACTTGCATTAATGGAGGCTTCGTTAGATTTGCCAAAACTGATAGGTGTTATTGCGATTAATCCTGCATTACGCCTTTGCCAGAAAACGTCAAAATTATCGCCGATGTTAGAAAGGTGGAATCGGTTGCTAGAAGGGGTGTCGTTAGAAGCGGGTAAATTACCCTATGTTGAAAATCAGCCTCAATACCCAGAAACAAACTATGACAAAATTTATGTCGCGGGACTCTCGCAATTATTAGCTCTACAGGGGCAGTGTCGTGAAAGGCTAGCGCAGGTTAATATCCCTTTACTCATTATTCAGTCTGAACAAGATCCGGTTGTGGAGCGCTCATCGGCAAATGATATCTTTACCAACGTGGCTTCAATTTATAAATCACTTGAATTATTACCCTTTCAGCACCATGTTATTGTCAGGGATGAAGGGAGTAAGGAAACGTTCCAATTAATCGATCAATTTGTGGCATCGCTTTAATGCTGCGATGATCATGCTGAAACCATAAGAGTAAATAATGATTGAAGATAAACAACTAGCACTTATTGAAACACTAATAAATAATGGTGAAACTTTTGTATTAAATTTAACTGCCGCTTGGTGTTCAGACTGCACTGATCAAGGCGAAAACCTACCTTTACTCTGTGATGCTTTGGCGATGCCTTGTTACAGTATGGTTGTGCAGCAAGAAAAAAATATTTACCTGTCGGCGCAACATCAAGCATTTACCGAGCAACTGGGTGGGCATGGTTTTCCACGTACTATTTTAGTGGTCAAAGGTAAGGTGGTTGATGCAGATAACGTCGAAGTTATCTCTGCCAGTCAATTAACTGCATTAGCAGAGCAGTTTAAGCGCCAGTTAGCTTAGGCGCTTGTGAGTTTGTTATACCAATTCCACTAATATAGTGTTTAAATTTTACGTAGGAAAAAGGATGTAGCACAAGGCGAAAGTTACAGTAAATAGTTGTTCTATTTGCAAAACTTTTAACGCAGAGATAGCTCCTTTTAACCAGTAAAAATGATCAGTTATTTAATGGATTTGGTATTAGATGGCGAGCAGGGCGCTCATCATCTAACTTAATCGTTGTACATCTATTCTTTGTTTGCTGGTTGGTAATGGCCCAGCATTTCCCAATAGTCGTATTGCAATTGCTCTTTTGCTTTCGCCTCAGGCGCCGAGGAAAAAGTGATCATCGCACCGATTAATAACAGTACGCTAGTTAGTCCTACCAGTTGTATTGCACTTTTCATTACGCTCTCCTTTAAATGACTTAAGCTTGCATATTAGGTGCGCTTTATGACACTTAGGTGAAGGTAATATGTTTAATCTATGAACAATAAAAGGTCGCTTATCCGATGCTTTGAACTTCGCTTTCTGTTAAATAGCGCCACTCGCCCAACTCCAGATTAGCATCCAAGATGATGTCGCCGATCTGTTCACGGTGTAACTCAATCACTAAATTACCGACCGCTGCAAACATACGTTTCACTTGGTGGTATTTTCCTTCGCTAATCGTTAATATCACTTCAGTTTCTGTAATAACTTCCACTGTTGCCGGTAAGCAAGGTTGTGGCTCACTATTGAGCTGTACACCTACTTTTAGTTGTTCAATTGCTTCTTCGGTGATCGCTGAATTCAATTCAACACGGTAACGCTTTTTGCATTTATTACGCGGACTAGTGACTTTATGAGACCATTGTCCATCATCAGTAATTAAGGCAAGCCCAGTTGTGTCTGCATCTAATCGTCCAGCAATAAAGAGTTGTTCTTTCTTTTGTGCATCAATCAAGTTAAATAAACTAGGTAGCTGTTCATCAACATTAGAGCAGATAAAGTCTTTTGGTTTGTTGATCATGATGTAACGCAGCCCACGCACTGAAATTAGGTTGTCATCTAAATAGATAGATTCATCTGCAGTGGCTTTATAAGCGCAACTACGAACTACTTGATCACCGCTTTTTACGCGTCCTTGGCTGATCACTTTTTTAGCTTGGCTACGAGTTAAGGGAGTCGATTCACATAAGTATTTGTCTAAGCGCATGGTCTTCTTCTAATTGATAAGTTGGATGATTGCGTTACGTAATGCAGATTGAGCCTGCTTTTTACCGGTATATTGGCTATTTGCACTGATGTCAGCCCAGCTCTGATTTTGTAATATTTTTTGTATTGTAAGCCTTTGCTCGGGTTTAGCTAGTGGTGAAAGGTCACAATGAATAATAAACTCAATTAATGCATGCTCTGCAAATTCATAGGGTAAGTTGCCTTCGCAGTAACTTGTTATTAATGGAGAATGGATTAATTTTTTGGGGTGTTCAGCTAATACTGCTAATACCAAGTCTGTTTCAAGCTGCGCAAGATGACGCGGAATTTGGCTTACTAGTTGCGATTGGAACTGTGCTTGTAATAAATGGTGCAAGGCTTTACCACGTTTTGATATTGGTAAGTTGACAATAAAAGAGTGAGTACCACTGCTTTTGTCTTTGCTATTGCCTATTTTTAAGATACTGAACCCTTGGCTTTGCCAAAACGTTAATAACTCAGTATTAGCGCCAAAGGAAGCACAAAGGTGCTCGAAGTCATTGTCGTTTGCCCAATCGAACATTTGCTTGATCAATTCCTTGCCTAATCCTTGCTGTTGTATGGCGGGATGGGTAGCAATGCGTTGAATACGTGCATATTTGTGAGTAGCTGCCTCTTCATTGGCGCAATGAAAGGTCAGTGATTGCGCCACTAAATGACCTTTGAGGCGACGCTTTCCCTGTGCAATTTGACGTGCAAGATCATCATCAAAGTCACCTTCATGATTAACTAATGCGACAGCCAATATCTGTTTATTTTGCGTTAACGTTAAAACTGAAAGGTGCTTGTCGTTTAGAAGCCTTTCTAAATCACTTGGTTTAGTTTGATAGTGAGCAGTAACTAAAAGTGAAAATAGTTCAGTTAATAGAGCATGATTTTCACTGAGCTGTAATGCAGTGATGCTATTAAATTGAATCGGTTGCGAACAGTCAAAATGTGGCGTGGTCTGTTTGCTTTGGCTGATGCAAAGGTTATTAAGCGTGAATTGTTCAACAGGATCATTCTTTGACCAGCGGATAGGTTGCTCTAAATGCAGTGAGCGAGCCTGAGGTGCTAATGTTTGCAAGCGTTGTTGAAAACGTAAGGCAAAACCTCTTCCTGAACCCTCATAACCATGTTGGGTTGTTGCAAAAACTAATCGTGAGTATTGCAGGGTGATAGCTTCTAACATAGGGACCGGTATTGCAGCCGCTTCATCAACAATCAATAGATCACAATTGGGTTTTTCATTCAGTAGTTGATCTGGTGCTATAAAACCAATCTGTTTAGATTCTCCCGCATGTTTAAAAAGTGTAAGTGTTGCATTTTTGTTATGGGCACATATTAAAATATGGGTTAGGCCCGCCTCAACGAGTTGTTTGGCTGCGATACCTAGGGCCGCTGATTTACCACGACCGCGATTAGCGGTCAGTACCAATGGTCGACGTCGATGACCCGTAACGGTTTTAATAATCGCTTCAACTGCCTGTTGTTGTTCATGCAAAATTAATGCTGGCGGTGAGGGCAGTGTGGTGGTTGGTAACGCCAACTCTTCTTGGCTCTGAATCAAAGTCGGGAATGAACCCTGATCTAGTTGTTGATCGACGTAACGATAAAAGTGATCTTGGCTGTTAATGTGAAATGGTGAGATTAACAGTAAAAGACCTCCACCTCTCAAGGTACCTTCACTGGCCGCAAAAAGGTTCGCATCGAAGTGTTGATGTGCATTGATAATCAAAAGCGACGTTTCTTGCCCGAGAATCTGCTTATATAAGGTAGAAGTGATCTTTTCTGGGCTATCTCCGAGCCAAAAGTAGGGACGAGCATGCTGATTAATGATTTTAATACATTGTTGATAGCACCATGATAATTCGCCTTTAAAGCGAATAAGTTGGCGATGATTGCGATGATGACTGTCTGACACTGGCGATCCTTTTACTAACTTAAGCGCAGTAGTTTAACAGAAGATCTTTCTGTTTGCTTTTTAAACAAATCACTAATAAAAGCTTGCCATGCATCACTATTCCTGTATGATGCCCCCACTTGCTTATGTAGCAGGCGGGCAACAGGCCCATAACCTTACTGTTTATTAGTGTTTGGTTATCAAAAAGCTTCCGATTGGGAAGCAACTAAGTTTGAATATGCACTTGAGATCTATCTTGGATAGGTTGTCAGGTGTTTATTTGTATGTCGTATTTTTAACTATTGGAGTTTTGGTCCATGCAGAACCAAAGAATCCGTATTCGCCTTAAAGCTTTTGATCATAAACTGATCGATCAATCAACGGCGGAAATCGTTGAAACTGCAAAGCGCACAGGTGCTCAGGTACGTGGTCCTATCCCACTACCAACTCGTAAAGAGCGTTTCACAATACTAGTATCACCGCATGTAAATAAAGATGCGCGTGACCAGTACGAGATCCGCACTCACAAGCGCTTGATTGATATCGTAGAACCAACTGAAAAGACTGTTGACGCACTAATGAAGCTAGATCTAGCTGCTGGCGTTGATGTTCAAATCAGCTTGGGTTAGAAAGGGAGTTACAACAATGACAATCGGTCTAGTAGGTCGTAAAATTGGTATGACTCGCATCTTCACTGAAGATGGTGTTTCTATCCCAGTTACAGTTCTTGAATGTACACCTAACCGCGTTACTCAAGTTAAAACACTTGATACAGATGGCTACCAAGCTATCCAAGTAACAGCTGGCACTAAGAAAGCTAGCCGTGTAACTAAGCCAGAAGCTGGTCACTTTGCGAAAGCAGGTGTTGAAGCGGGCCGTGGTCTTTGGGAATTCCGTCTCGAAGAAAACGAAGGTGCAGATATCGTAGTTGGCGCAGAGCTAAGTGTTGAGCTTTTCAATGATATTACGAAAGTAGATGTAACAGGTCAGTCAAAAGGTAAAGGTTTCCAAGGCGGTATTAAGCGTTGGAACTTCTCTATGCAAGACGCAACTCACGGTAACTCACTATCACATCGTTCTAACGGTTCGATTGGTATGTGTCAAACTCCTGGTCGTGTTTTCAAGGGCAAAAAAATGTCTGGTCACATGGGTGCTGAGCGTGTAACGACTCAGAATCTTGATGTTGTTCGCATTGACGTTGAACGCAACTTACTGCTAATTAAAGGTGCAGTACCTGGTGCGAAAAACGGCGACGTGTTCATTAAACCTGCTGTTAAAGCATAACCAAGGAATTAGTAATGGAATTGGTATTGAAAGATGCACAAAGTGCACTTGAAGTTTCTGACGCTACCTTTGGACGCGAATTCAACGAGGCCCTAGTACATCAGGTAGTCGTTGCGTATGCAGCTGGCGCTCGTCAAGGAACTCGTGCTCAAAAGACTCGTTCTGATGTTCGCGGTGGTGGTAAGAAGCCATGGCGTCAAAAAGGAACTGGCCGAGCTCGTGCTGGTACTATCCGTAGCCCTATCTGGGTTGGTGGTGGTGTTACTTTTGCTGCGCGTCCACAGGACCACAGCCAAAAAGTAAACAAAAAAATGTACCGTGGCGCAGTGAGAAGCATTCTGTCTGAATTAGTTCGTCAGGATCGTCTAATCGTTGTAGAAAACTTCAGCGTTGAAGCTCCTAAAACAAAAGAGCTAAAAGCTAAGTTAAACGAAATGGAGCTGAAAGACGTTCTAATCATTACTGAAGAATTAGATGAGAATCTATTCTTAGCAGCACGTAACCTATACAAAGTAGACGTTCGTGATGTACAAGGTATTGATCCAGTAAGTCTTATCGCTTTTGATAAAGTAGTGGTAACTGCAGCTGCAGTTAAAAAGATTGAGGAGAGCTTAGCATGATTAGTGAAGCACGCTTATTACAAGTGATCCTAGCCCCACATATCTCTGAAAAGGGTACTTTATCTGCTGAAAACCATAACACAATGGTATTCAAAGTTGCAGGTACTGCAACTAAAGCAGAAATTAAAGCAGCAGTTCAGAAACTATTTGAAGTTGAAGTGACTGGTGTTCGCACACTAAACGTGAAGGGTAAAACCAAGCGTACAGGTCAACGTATGGGTCGCCGTAGCGACTGGAAAAAAGCATACGTTACTCTGGCTGAAGGTGCAGACATCGATTTCGCTGGCGCTGAGTAGAGGAATTATTTAATGGCTATTGTAAAATGTAAACCTACCTCGCCAGGTCGTCGCCACGTTGTTAAAGTGGTAAATAACGAACTGCACAAAGGTAAGCCATACGCACCACTTTTAGAGTCTAAATCTAAATCTGGTGGTCGTAATAATGGCGGTCGTATTACGGTTCGTCATATCGGTGGTGGTCACAAACAACACTATCGTTTAATCGACTTTAAGCGTAATAAAGACGGTATCCCAGCAAAAGTTGAGCGTTTGGAATATGATCCAAACCGTAGTGCAAACATTGCACTAGTACTTTACGCTGACGGTGAGCGTCGCTACATCTTAGCTCCTAAAGGGCTAACTGCTGGTGATGTGATCCAATCTGGTGACGATTCGCCTATCAAAGTGGGTAACACTTTGCCAATGCGTAACATCCCAGTAGGTACAACAGTACACGCTGTAGAAATGAAACCTGCTAAAGGTGCACAAATTGCACGTTCAGCTGGTGCATACAGCCAAATCGTAGCTCGTGATGGCGCTTATGTAACTCTACGTTTACGTAGTGGTGAAATGCGTAAAATCTCTACTGAGTGTCGTGCAACAATCGGTGAAGTTGGTAATGCAGAACATATGCTACGCCAATTAGGTAAAGCTGGTGCTACGCGTTGGCGTGGTGTTCGTCCTACCGTTCGTGGTGTTGTAATGAACCCGGTTGATCACCCACATGGTGGTGGTGAAGGTAAAACAAGTGGTGGTCGTCATCCTGTTTCTCCTTGGGGTATGCCAACTAAAGGCTACAAAACTCGTAAGAACAAACGTACTGATCAGTACATTGTTCGTCGTCGTAATAAGAAATAAGCAGAGGTATCGCCATGCCACGTTCTCTCAAGAAGGGTCCCTTCATTGACCTACACTTGCTGAAGAAGGTAGAGAAAGCGATGGAAAGCGGAGAGAAAAAACCAATTAAGACTTGGTCTCGCCGTTCAATGATCATTCCAGATATGATTGGTCTAACCATCGCTGTCCATAACGGGCGTCAACACGTGCCAGTATTTGTAACCGACGAAATGGTCGGCCAAAAACTGGGTGAATTTGCACCAACTCGTACTTACCGTGGCCATGTCGCGGATAAGAAAGCGAAGAAATAGAGGTCATTATGGAAGCTTTAGCTAAACATTTATTCGCTCGTTCTTCAGCTCAGAAAGCGCGTTTGGTGGCAGATCAAGTACGTGGTCTTCCAGTAGAAAAAGCACTAGAACTTTTATCATACAGCCCTAAGAAAGCAGCTGTATTAGTGAAAAAAGTTGTAGATTCTGCAATTGCAAACGCTGAGCATAATGAAGGCGCTGATGTTGATGAGCTAGTTATCACAAAAATTTGTGTTGATGAAGGTCCAACAATGAAGCGCATCATGCCGCGTGCGAAAGGCCGTGCCGATCGCATCATGAAGCGTTCTTGCCATATCACAGTAGTGGTATCAGACAGGGGTTAAACAATGGGACAGAAAGTTCATCCTAACGGTATTCGCCTAGGTATCACTAAAGCATTTAGCTCTACTTGGTATGCAGGCACAAAAGATTTTGCAGATAACTTATTTAGTGATCACGAAATCCGTAAATTTTTAACAGAGAAATTGAAAAACGCTTCTTTGTCTAAAATTACCATCGAACGTCCAGCGAAAAGCGTACGTGTGACTATTCACACAGCTCGTCCTGGTGTTGTAATTGGTAAGAAAGGCGAAGACGTTGAGAAGCTACGCACAGCTATTGCTAAAATGGCAGGTGTTCCAGCTCAAATCAATATCTCAGAAGTTCGTAAACCTGAACTTGACGCAAAACTAGTAGCAGATTCTATCTCTTCTCAGTTAGAACGTCGTGTAATGTTCCGTCGTGCTATGAAGCGTGCGGTTCAAAATGCTATGCGTCTTGGCGCTAAAGGTATTAAAGTTCAAGTTAGTGGACGTTTAGGTGGTGCAGAAATCGCACGTGCTGAATGGTATCGTGAAGGTCGTGTACCTCTACATACTCTTCGTGCAGATATCGATTACTCAACATCTGAAGCGTTAACTGTTTACGGTATCATCGGCGTTAAAGTTTGGATCTTTAAAGGTGAAGTTCTAGGTGGTTTACCACTACAACAAGAACAACAACCTTCTAAACCAAAACGCAAAGGTCGCAAGTAGGAGTAATATCTAATGATGCAACCAAAACGTATGAAATTCCGCAAAATGTTCAAAGGCCGCAACCGTGGTCTTTCGAAAGGCGCGGAAGTAAGCTTTGGCGAATTTGGTCTTAAAGCAGTCGGCCGTGGTCGAATCACTGCTCGCCAAATTGAAGCTGCACGTCGAGCAATGACTCGTCATGTAAAACGTCAAGGTAAAATCTGGATCCGAGTATTTCCTGATAAACCGATTACAGGCAAGCCGTTAGAAGTTCGTCAAGGTAAAGGTAAAGGTAATGTTGAGTACTACGTTGCTCAAACTCAGCCAGGTAAAGTTCTTTATGAAATGGAAGGTGTTCCTGAAGCATTAGCACGTGAAGCATTTGCTTTAGCTGCTGCTAAACTTCCAATAGCAACAACTTTTGTAACTCGTAAGGTGATGTAATGAAAGCTAACGAACTTAAAGATAAAAGTGTTGAAGAGCTGAATGCTGAACTTCTAAACTTATTACGTGAGCAATTTAACTTACGTATGCAGTTAAACACTGGTCAGTTAGAAAAGCCGCACTCAATTAAACAAGTGCGTCGTGACATTGCCCGTGTTAAGACAGTATTAAATCAGAAGGCAGGTGCGTAATGAGCGAATCTAATACTCGTACTCTTCAAGGTAAAGTAATCAGTGCAAAGATGGATAAATCTATCGTTGTAGCCGTTGAACGTAAAGTGAAGCATCCGTTATACGGTAAATTCATGAAGCGTACTACTAAGCTACATGCACATGATGAAACAAACCAATGTAATGAAGGCGATGTTGTGCTAGTAAGCGAATGTCGTCCTCTATCTAAGACTAAGTCTTGGACATTGGATTCAATCGTAACTAAAGCTTAATTTAATATTTTTTATTAGATTTAAACCTAGTTACATATGTATAAACGGCGCTCTTTTATGAGTGCCGTTTTTTTGGACTATCTTTCTCTAAAAGTTGGTGGTATATTACCGCACCCTAAAGATATGGGTAAGCAACTCGAGAGAGTTTAGTTAATAAGATAAATAGCGGAGCACTGTAATGATCCAGATGCAAAGTGTGCTTGATGTTGCCGATAATTCCGGCGCTCGACGCGTAATGTGTATTAAGGTCCTTGGTGGCTCGCATCGCCGTTATGCAGCAATCGGTGACATTATCAAAGTTTCTGTAAAAGAAGCTATTCCTCGCGGTAAAGTGAAGAAAGGTGATGTTCATTCAGCTGTGGTTGTGCGTACCAGAAAAGGTGTACGTCGTCCCGATGGTTCTGTAATTCGTTTTGACCGCAACGCTGCGGTTATGTTGAATGCAAGCAACCAGCCAATCGGTACACGTATCTTTGGCCCTGTAACCCGTGAACTTCGTAATGATAATTTTATGAAGATTGTTTCACTGGCGCCAGAAGTACTGTAAGGAATCGAAATGGCAGCAAAATTAAAGCGTGACGATGAAGTAATTGTTATTGCCGGTAAAGATAAAGGTAAAACTGGAAAAATTTCTACAGTTTTAGCGAACGGTAAAGTAATTATTGAAGGTGTAAACACTGTTAAGAAACACCAAAAGCCAAACCCACAAGCGGGCGTAACTGGCGGTATTATTGAACAGGAAGCACCAATCGAAGTATCAAATGTTGCGATCCTTAACTCGGAAACGGGTAAAGCGGATCGTGTTGGATTTAGACTTGAAGACGGCAAAAAAGTACGTTTTTTCAAATCTAATAATGAACTTGTGAAGTAACTGGAGTTTACGATGGCGAAACTGCATAATTTCTATAAAGACAACGTGGTGTCTGATTTGCAAAAGCAATTCGGCTACACGTCTGTTATGCAAGTCCCTCGAATAGAGAAAATCACCCTTAACATGGGTGTTGGTGAAGCACTGGCTGATAAAAAAGTCCTAGAGCACGCAGCGTCAGATATGGCTGCAATCTCAGGTCAAAAGCCAATGATCACTAAAGCACGCCGCTCTGTGGCAGGCTTCAAAATTCGTGAAGGCTACCCGATTGGTTGTAAAGTAACACTACGTGGTGCACGTATGTGGGATTTCTTTGAGCGTTTGGTAACAATCGCTATCCCGCGTGTACGTGATTTCCGTGGCTTAAATTCGAAAGCATTCGATGGCCGTGGTAACTACTCTATGGGTGTTCGTGAGCAAATCATTTTCCCTGAAATTGATTACGATAAAGTTGATAAGATTCGTGGTTTAGATATCACAATCACTACATCAGCTAAGACTGACGAAGAAGGACGTGCTCTACTGACTGCGTTTAACTTCCCATTCCGTAAGTAAGGTGTAAATAATGGCTAAACAATCAATGAAAGCGCGTGAAGTAAAACGTGCGAAGCTTGTTACTAAGTACGCTGAAAAACGCGCTAACTTAAAAGCAATTATTAGTGGTGTTAACTCTAGCGATGAAGATCGTTGGAATGCAGTACTAGCGCTTCAAACGCTACCTCGTGATTCAAGCTCTGCACGTCAACGTAACCGTTGTAACGTGACAGGTCGTCCACATGGTTATCTTCGTAAATTTGGCATGAGCCGTATTAAGGTTCGTGAGCATATGATGCGCGGAGAAATCCCTGGCCTTAAGAAAGCCAGCTGGTAATCAATTAAATCACGGAGTAAATAGTTATGAGCATGCAAGATCCTATTTCGGATATGCTTACGCGTATTCGTAACGGTCAAGCAGCAAGCAAAGTATCTGTAAAAATGCCTTCTTCTAAGCAAAAAGTTGCAATTGCAACTGTGCTTAAAGCTGAAGGTTATATCTCAGATTTCTCTGTTGCTGGTGACACAAAGCCTGAACTAGAAGTTACTTTAAAGTACTTCGAAGGCAAAAAAGTTATCGATACCCTAAAACGAGTTTCTCGTCCAGGCCTACGTATCTACAAAGGTGCGTCTGACTTACCAAAAGTTATGGCTGGTTTAGGTATAGCGATTGTTTCAACTTCTCAAGGTGTAATGACTGACCGTGCAGCGCGTAAAGCGTCTATCGGTGGTGAAATCATCTGTTACGTATCATAAGGAGTAGTCTATGTCTCGTATAGCTAAGGCACCGATTACTGTTCCTGCTGGCGTAGAAGTTAAAGTAAACGGTCAAGAAGTTACTGTTAAAGGTAACAAAGGCGAATTAGTTCGTACTCTTAATGATGCTGTTGTTGTTAAGCTAGAAGAAGGTGTTGTTTCATTCGCACCAGCTGAAGGCTTCAAAGACGGTTGGGCACAAGCAGGTACTGCACGTGCTAACGTTAACAACATGGTTGTAGGTGTAGCTGATGGCTTCAAGAAGACACTTCTTCTTCAAGGTGTTGGTTACCGTGCACAAGTTAAAGGTCAAGATGTAAACCTAACTTTAGGTTTCTCTCACCCTGTTGTTTACACTCTTCCAAAAAGCGTAACTGCGACGGCGCCAAGCCAAACAGAAATCGTTCTTGAAGGTGCTGATAAACAAGAGATTGGCCAAGTAGCTGCTGAGATTCGTGCATTCCGTCCACCAGAGCCTTATAAAGGTAAAGGTGTTCGTTACGCTGATGAAAACGTGCGTCGTAAAGAAGCGAAGAAAAAGTAAGGTAAGAACATGGATAAGAAATCATCTCGTCTTCGTCGTGCTACTCGCACACGTAAGAAGTTACAAGAGCTTGGTGCTACTCGTCTAGTGATCAACCGTACACCTCGCCATACTTACGCGCAGGTAATTACAGCTGACGCATTAGTCGTAGCAAGCGCTTCTACTTTAGAAAAAGAAGTGCGCGCTCAAGTGAGCAACGGTGGTAACAAAGAAGCAGCTCAACTAATTGGTAAATTAGTTGCAGAACGCGCGGTAGAGAAAGGTATTACTAAAATCTCTTTCGACCGTAGCGGTTTCCAGTACCACGGCCGTGTAGCAGCATTAGCTGAAGCAGCTCGTGAAGCTGGTCTTCAGTTCTAAGGGTAAAGATTATGTCTAAAGTAGAATCTCAAGCCGGTGATCTGAACGAAAAGCTAATCGCAGTGAACCGTGTTTCAAAAGTAGTTAAAGGTGGTCGTATCTTTAGCTTCACAGCACTAACAGTAGTTGGTGATGGTAGTGGCCGTGTTGGTTTCGGTTATGGTAAAGCACGTGAAGTTCCAGCAGCTATTCAAAAAGCTATGGAAAAAGCACGTCGCAATATCAGCGAAATCCAACTTAAAGGTAACACTCTGCAACATCCGATCAAGGGTCGTCACTCTGGATCTAAAGTGTACATGCAACCAGCATCTGAAGGTACTGGTATCATCGCAGGTGGTGCAATGCGTGCCGTATTAGAAGTTGTTGGCGTACAAAACGTACTTGCTAAAGCTTACGGCTCAACTAACCCAATTAACGTAGTTCGCGCTACGCTTGATGCACTAGAGAGCATGAATTCTCCAGAGCAGATTGCAGCTAAGCGTGGCCTAAGTGTTAATGAATTACTGGGGTAATTAAGCATGGCTACTAAAACAATTAAAGTAACTCAAACCAAAAGTGCAATTGGCCGTTTACCAAAGCACCGTGCAACATTAACAGGTCTAGGCCTGCGTCGCATCGGTCACACAGTAGAGTTGGAAGATACTCCATGTGTTCGTGGTATGGTTAATAAAGTTTACTACATGGTTAAGGTTGAGGGGTAATTATGAAATTAAATACTCTATCTCCAGCAGCTGGTTCGAAGCCTGTTGCTAAACGTGTTGGTCGTGGTATCGGCTCTGGATTAGGCAAAACTTGTGGCCGTGGTCATAAAGGTTTGAAATCTCGTTCAGGCGGTAAAGTACGTCCAGGTTTTGAAGGCGGTCAAATGCCTCTTAAACAACGTTTACCAAAATTCGGTTTTACATCTCGTAAGTCTCTAGTTAGCGGTGAAGTTCGTTTAAACGAAATTGCTAAAGTAGATGGCGATGTTGTAACAATTGAAACGTTGAAGCAGGCTGGTCTACTTGTAAACACTATTAAGTTTGCAAAAGTAGTTCTTTCTGGTGAGATCTCTCGTTCAGTTACAGTTAAGGGTCTTCGTGTAACGAAGGGTGCTCGTGCTGCAATTGAAGCTGCGGGCGGAAAAATCGAGGAATAATAGGAATGGCTAAGAAACCAGGGTTAGACCCTAAAGCAGTTCAGGGCAGTAATTTAAGCGAGCTTAAAACAAGACTATTGTTTGTTTTAGGCGCTATATTAGTGTTCCGCATGGGCTCTTTTGTTCCGATCCCTGGTATTGACGCCGCTGTCCTAGCTGATCTATTTAATCAGCAGAAGGGTACCATCATTGAGATGTTTAACATGTTCTCTGGTGGTGCACTTGAACGTGCATCTATATTTGCGCTGGGTATTATGCCGTATATTTCGGCTTCTATTATTATCCAGTTGATGACTGTTGTTCATCCTCCTTTAGCTGAGCTAAAGAAAGAAGGTGAGTCAGGTCGTCGTAAAATAAATCAATATACACGTTACGGTACTTTGGTTTTAGGTACATTCCAAGCAATTGGTATTGCAACCGGTTTGCCAACGATGATGCCAGGTCTGGTTGAAAATCCAGGCATGGCATTTTATATCACGGCAGTTGTAAGTTTAGTGACAGGAACAATGTTCCTTATGTGGCTAGGTGAGCAAATTACTGAACGCGGTATCGGTAATGGTATCTCTATCATTATCTTTGTAGGTATTATTGCTGGATTGCCAAGTGCAATCGGGCAAACAGCTGAGCAAGCACGTCAAGGTGAGATTCACCTTCTTGTGTTATTAGCATTAATTGTTATCGTTTTTGCAACAACTGCTTTTGTAGTTTTTGTAGAGCGTGGTCAACGTCGAATCGTCGTTAACTATGCAAAACGCCAACAAGGCCGTAAGGTTTTTGCTGCGCAAAGCACTCACTTGCCATTAAAATTAAATATGGCTGGTGTTATTCCTGCAATTTTTGCCTCGAGTGTTATCTTATTTCCTGGTACAATCGCTGCTTGGTTTGGTCAGACTGAAGGTTTAGGTTGGTTATCTGACGTTTCTTTGGCATTACAGCCAGGGCAACCGTTGCATATGATGTTATATGCAGCTGCTATTATCTTCTTTTGCTTCTTTTATACAGCACTTACGTTTAATCCACGTGAAACAGCTGATAACTTGAAGAAAAGCGGTGCCTTTATTCCAGGTATACGTCCCGGAGAACAAACATCACGTTACATTGATAAAGTGATGACACGCCTAACACTAGCTGGCGCGTTATATATTACCTTTATCTGTTTGATTCCCGAGTTTATGATGGTTGCAATGAATACGCAGTTCTACTTTGGTGGTACTTCGTTATTAATTATTGTTGTTGTTATCATGGACTTTATGGCACAGGTGCAGACTCATTTGATGTCTAATCAATATGATTCTGTCTTGAAAAAAGCTAACTTAAAAGATTACGGCAAATAGCCAAATCTTGAAAAGTTATACTAACTACGGAGTGTTGCAATGAAAGTTCGTGCATCCGTTAAAAAAATCTGTCGTAACTGCAAAGTTATCAAGCGCAACGGTGTTGTGCGTGTTATCTGTGTAGAGCCAAAGCATAAACAACGCCAAGGCTAATCCAGATTTTGGATCAATTGCTTAGGTAGATTTCTACCTAAGCTTTATTTTGTTTGATAAATTATCATTTGTAGAGTATCCTACCGGGCTTTTCGCAAATGAACTGTTAACTTTTAAGGAGTGCATAGTGGCCCGTATCGCTGGCATTAACGTTCCTGATCATAAGCATGTTGTAGTTGCACTGACTGCAATCTTTGGTATTGGTAAAACAAGCGCACAAAAAATCTGTGCTGCTACTGGTTTTGCTGAATCAACTAAGCTAAAAGATCTGGAAGAATCACAAATCGAAGCTATTCGTACTGAAGTAGCTAATTTCACCGTTGAAGGTGATTTACGTCGTGAAGTATCTATGAACATCAAGCGTCTTATGGACCTTGGCTGTTACCGTGGTCTTCGTCATCGTCGCAGCTTGCCTGTACGTGGACAGCGTTCTAAAACGAATGCTCGTACTCGTAAAGGTCCGCGCAAAGCAATCAAGAAATAAGGGTAAGAGATAATGGCTAAGACTCCAACTCGTGCTCGCAAGCGCGTTAAAAAGCAAGTCGCTGATGGTATGGCTCATATCCATGCGTCTTTCAACAACACAATCGTAACTATTACAGACCGTCAAGGTAATGCTCTTTCTTGGGCTACTGCAGGTGGTTCTGGTTTCCGTGGTTCTCGTAAATCTACTCCGTTTGCTGCACAGGTTGCTGCTGAACGTGCTGCTGAAGCAGCGAAAGAGTACGGTCTTAAAAACGTAGAAGTTTTTGTAAATGGACCAGGACCTGGTCGTGAATCTTCGATTCGCGCACTAAACGCGGCGGGTTTCCGTGTAACTAATATTACTGACGTTACACCTATCCCACATAATGGTTGTCGTCCACCGAAGAAACGTCGCGTTTAATCGCAACTTTCTAAGGCAATTGGAGAAAGAACAATGGCAAGATATTTAGGTCCTAAGCTTAAGCTTAGCCGTCGCGAAGGCACAGATTTATTCCTTAAATCTGGTGTTCGTGCGATCGATTCTAAGTGTAAAATCGATAACGCACCTGGTGTACATGGTGCGCGTAAACCTCGTCTATCTGACTACGGTTTACAACTACGTGAAAAGCAAAAAGTTCGTCGTATGTACGGTGTACTAGAAAAGCAATTCCGTAACTACTACAAAGAAGCAGCTCGTTTACAGGGCAACACTGGTGAAAACTTACTTCAACTTCTTGAAGGCCGTTTAGACAATGTTGTTTACCGTATGGGTTTTGGTGCTACTCGCGCTGAAGCACGTCAATTAGTAAGCCACAAAGCGCTTATGGTTAACGGTACAGTTGTTAATATCCCTTCTTTCAATGTGAAAGCTGGCGATGTGATCTCAATTCGTGAAAAAGCTAAAAAGCAAGCACGTATTGGCGCTGCACTTGAGATTGCTGGTCAACGTGAAGCCCTTGGTTGGGTTGAAGTTGATACAACGAAGATGGAAGGCGAATTTAAACGTCAACCTGAACGTTCAGATTTATCTGCTGAGATTAACGAACAGTTAATCATCGAACTTTACTCTAAGTAAAGTTAACTGCTAAGAGAGGACACAAATGCAGGGTTCTGTAATTGATTTTCTAAAACCAAGATTAGTTGATATCGAACAAGTCAACGCAACTAGAGCTAAAGTGACTTTAGAGCCACTTGAGCGTGGTTTCGGCCACACACTAGGTAACGCACTTCGTCGTATCTTATTATCGTCTATGCCTGGCACAGCGGTAACTGAAGTTGAAATTGATGGTGTACAACATGAGTACAGCACCAAAGAAGGCGTGCAAGAGGATATCCTTGAGATTCTTCTTAACCTGAAAGGTCTAGCTGTTAAACTTGAAGGTAAAAACGAAGTTCTAGTTAGTTTAACTAAATCTGGCGCTGGTCCTGTTACTGCAGGCGACATCATCCATGATGGTGATGTAGAGATAGTCAACCCAGAACATGTGATCTGTCATTTAACGGGCAATGCTGAAATCAGCATGCGTATTAAAATTGAATCAGGTCGCGGTTATGTTCCAGCTTCATCACGTATCCATACTGAAGAAGATGAGCGTCCAATTGGTCGTCTACTAGTAGACGCGACATTCAGCCCTGTTGAGCGTATTGCTTACAATGTTGAATCTGCTCGTGTTGAACAGCGTACTGATTTAGACAAGCTTGTTATCGATATGGAAACAGATGGTACACTTGATCCGGAAGAAGCAATTCGTCGCGCAGCTACAATTTTAGCTGAGCAATTAGACGCATTTGTTGATTTACGTGAAGCAAGTACACCTGTTGTTGAAGACGACAAACCTGAGTTTGATCCGATTCTTTTGCGCCCAGTAGATGATTTAGAGTTAACTGTTCGTTCTGCTAACTGTTTGAAAGCAGAAACGATTCACTATATCGGTGATCTGGTACAACGTACGGAAGTTGAGCTTCTTAAAACACCTAACTTAGGTAAGAAGTCATTAACTGAGATCAAAGATGTTCTTGCTTCACGTGGACTATCTCTAGGTATGCGCCTAGAAAACTGGCCACCAGCAAGCCTAATCGAAGATTAATATACCAATCATCGAATAACGAATAATAAGGATTAAGTCATGCGTCATCGTCACAGTGGACGTCAACTTAACCGAAACAGCAGCCATCGTCAGGCTATGTTTCGCAATATGGCAAGTTCAATTGTTGAACATGAAGTAATTAAGACTACTTTACCTAAAGCAAAAGAACTTCGTCGTGTAGTTGAACCTTTAATTACACTAGCTAAAACGGATAGCGTTGCTAACCGTCGTTTAGCTTTTGCTCGCACGCGTGATAACGCGGTTGTAGCTAAACTATTTAATGAATTGGGTCCTCGTTACGAGGGTCGCCCTGGTGGTTACACACGTATCATTAAATGTGGTTTCCGTACTGGTGATAAAGCTCCTATGGCTTACATCGAGTTCGTTGACCGTCCAGTAGTAGCTGACGAAGAAGCGTAAGCTTTCTTTTAAGTTGCAATAAAAAGCCGAACTTAAGTTCGGCTTTTTTGTTTCTATAGTTTGTTGTTTCTCTTATTCATACTGTTTTAGCCGAGTCTCTACTGTTGTAGCGATAAGTTTAGACATCTCTTCAAAACAGACCTTACGCACACTATTATTTCTACATACTAAGCCAATAGTTCGGCTGGGAATTGGTTGTTGGAACGGAATATACTTTATGCCAGCTTGATTTCTATTAGTTGGAATCGCTAACTGTGGTAATAACGTCAGGCCGTTATCGGCGCTTATCATATGGCGTAATGTTTCCAGACTAGTTGCTTTAAAACTATTATCTTCAATTGCACCTGCTGCAAAACAAAAGCCCATTGCTTGATCGCGTAAACAATGACCATCTTCAAGCATTAATAGGTGCTCTCCTGAAAGCTGTTCAATGTCTACATTAACTTTATCAGCCCAAGGGTGCGCTTCTGAAAGGGCTAGCTCTAAAGGTTCGTGATAAAGTGTGTACTGTTGTAAGGCTTCCATGCCCGGTAATAGTGCTAACATCAAGCAATCCAGCTCACCCTCTTCAAGTTGCTTGATTAAAACATCAGTCTGATTTTCATGAAGATACAGCTCTAAATCTGGAAAGTGCTTCTTCATGGCGGGAATGATTAAGGGCAGTAAGTAAGGAGCTACAGTTGGAATTAAGCCAATATGTAATGTGCCTTGCATCGGCTCGTTATGACTCTTTGCTATCTCTTTTAATGACTTCGCTTCTAACAGAATTGTTTTGGCTTTGCTGACGATATCTAGCCCAGCTTGAGTAAAAATAACCTTACGTGATGATCTTTCCATTAATTGCACATTAAGCTCATCTTCTAATTTTCTAATTTGACCACTTAATGTTGGCTGGCTGACAAAACATTTTTCAGCCGCCTTGCGAAAATGTTTTAACTCTTCAAGTGCAATTAAATACTCTAAATCTCTAAAATTCATTTTATCTCTTCCATATTAATTACTCTGGCATAGGTTTTGCTTTATAGGCATTGTAACAACAATTTTTTGGCAAGGAGCTTATTATGATGCAATTATTTCAACGTGTAAAAGATCAGCAAGGCATCACGCTGACGATGGCTTGGATGTGTATTGCCTGTGCGACACTGCTTATTGTGCCTGTGTCAGTTGTTCAATTATCACCGATTTCAGAGCTGTCAGAAAACTATATGCCTTATATTGTTATTTTAGCCTTAGTAACAGGCTCATTTCTAATTACACGTGTCATTATTTGGTTATTTAGCCACTTTAAACAAGAGTATAGTAAACGTAGCCAAGCAGCATGCCGTAACATGATGATTAGACGCCTTGATTTTGAAGAGAAAGCAGTACTCCGTGAGTTTATTATTCAACGTAAAAATGTATTAGCGTTACCAATGCGTGAACTAGCAGTGAGTAATCTTTTACAGTCAGGGGTTTTAGTACCTGCCTATGAAACACAAGAGATCAAAGGAAGCGCACGTATTATCAAGTTATCAATTGCGGTTGATGCGCGTGAACAGTTAACGCATAAAGTACTTGGATTGCCTGTCGGAAAATTGACAGAAGAGGAAGCTAATCAGTTAAAGGCTGCACGTCCTGATTATGCGCGTAGTAATTACATTGCCTTACGTGACTAATGACACCTGGTAAACTCATTAATGAAAGAGGCGCTATGCCTCTTTTCTTTTCTCCCTTATAATAGCTGTTTATAGATTTTACTTGAGAGTTATTATGTCACCTGAACGCTTTGCTCGCATCACTAGCATGCTTAATCGTCGCCAACCTGAACTGACTTTACTTTTAGAGCGTGTTCATAAACCCCATAATTTAGCCGCAATTGTGCGTACTGCTGATGCTGTTGGCGTCAGTGATGTACATGCGACTTGGGAAGACAAAGCGATGCGCCTTGCTGGAAACAAAAGTGCAACGGGCAGTCAAAATTGGGTGAATGTCCACTCTCATGATACTACAGCTGAAGCGATTCAAGCCTTACGTGATCAAGGTATGCAGATTATTGCAACGAACCTTTCAGAGTCTGCGATTGATTTCCGTGAGGTAGATTACACTAAGCCAACCGCAGTTTTATTAGGTCAAGAGAAGCACGGTATCAGTAAAGAAGCGTTAGCACTTGCAGATCAAGATGTCATTATTCCGATGGTAGGTATGTGTCAGTCACTTAATGTTTCTGTCGCTTCTGCACTCATTTTATATGAAGCACAACGCCAACGTGAACAAGCGGGTATGTATAATGGTGAATGTCGTTTAGCCGCAGATGAGTCACACCGTATTCTATTTGAAGGTGGTCATCCGATTTTTACCAAATTGTGCAAACAGAAAAACCTACCTTACCCGCCACTTGATGAAGAGGGACAAATACAAGCCTCTGATGATTGGTGGGAAGCGATTCGTAGTAGTAAAAAATAGGGGAATTGATTGAGTCAATTTAAGTCCCGCTTATTAGTTGAAGGCGTGCGCACTTTCGAACAAAGTGTCGAAAAAAGTGCGTCTGATACTACCGTATTACCCGCAAGTCAAAACAACCTTGGCTTTGAGGAGCAGCTCTTTCTGCGTGCTAAAACGCAGGATCAACAGTTGCAGATCTCTTCCCTTTTTTCTCATTTTAGTCGTTTAAGTAAAAATATAATCCGCTTTCTTTCGTTAGCCTTGTTTATCTTAGGTGCGCTCGCAGTTCAAAAGATGTTGTTTTCTGAACAAACTGCCACGATTAACTTTTTTTGGGCCTTTGCACTTTTTTTTATTCCTAACCTGCTGATGTTTTTTCTTTGGCTTTTTATCTTCTTAAGGCCCACTCATCTACAAAACAGTAGTTTAGCTCGCCTGTGTTTGGCGCTGACTAAATCCTTCGACAGGCGCTTTAATAAACAAATAAGTGAGCAAGAGGGCTATTGGTCATTGTTTCGTTGTTACTTTGATATTCATTTCGCTAACGCAATAGGGCGCTTTAAATTATCAGCTTTAACACATCGATTATGGTTGAGTTATTTTTGTGGTGCGACATTAATGTCGGTAGTGATGCTGGCGACGCATCAAGTCGACTTTATCTGGCAAACGAGTATTTTATCGTCAAGTAGCTTTCAATCGATGACGCAAATTCTTGCTTTTTTACCTGACCAGCTGGGCTTTACTGTACCCACTATCGCCCAGATTCAACAGAGTCATATTGGTAGTGAGCAATTGTTAGATGCTGAAAACAGGCGTTTAGCTTGGTCTAGTTTATTGATCAGCAGTTTATTACTGTATGGACTGTTACCACGGTTAATCTTGTATGTGGCAATGCATTATCAGCTAAGGCGTGCCAAAGGGAATTTTAGATTGAACCTAACGCTTCCCTACTATGTACAGTTACGTCAATTTTTAAAACCGAATAAAACCAGCTTGGGTATTACCGATGCTGATCAAGAGTCACCTAATACTCATGAAAAAAAGGTGCCCAGTAAGCCTGATAATAAAGTGACTAATGCGCCTGATTGTTTTCAACCACTTGCGCTGGAATTGTCTCAAGCACAGTTTACTATTGCCCAGTCGCACTTTACCCAGTCTCAGTTTGAACAAGCGAACGAGGGTGGTTTGCAAATGATGGCTAATGTGTGTGATTTTGCTAGTCAGCAATCTTGTTTAACTGAACTTGCTAAAAATAACAGGCTGAACGTAGGCCTTTATGTCGCACAGAACCGTGCTCCCGACCGAGGTATAAAGCGTTTTCTACATCAATTAACCGAGATGAATAATAAATCTTTTTATCTCTTTCTTATTGTTGATAAGACGCGTAATAAACAGCGGGATAGTGACTGGTATCAATTGGCGGATCAAGTTGCTATTAGACTAGAAAACATCGTACATATTGAAGCGCAGGAGAAGTCTCATGAGTGATCTATCCGTCGCCGTCGTTGGCCATGCAAATGCCGGAAAAACATCGTTAATGCGTACCTTATTGCGTGACAGTGAATTCGGAGAAGTGGCTGATCAAGCTGGCACAACGCGCCATGTTGAAGGTGGTGCGTTATTAATTGATGAAAGCCAACGTTTAGCGCTGTTTGATACCCCCGGTTTAGAAGACTCAATGGCTTTGCTACATATCCTTAATGAAAAATTTCCGGCGACGAGTCATGAAGGGATTGAGCGTTTACAGCGTTTTTTAGCAGAGGTTGATCATTACCCTGAGTTACAGCAAGAAGCGAAAGTCTTACGTGCGTTGTTAAGTAACGATCTTATCTTTTATGTGATTGATCTGAGAGAGCCTATTTTAGGTAAATATCTGGATGAATTAAAAATACTTAGTTATGCCGCCAAGCCTGTGATTCCTGTGCTCAATTTTACCGTGCAGGGTAAAGATAATATTCCTCTTTGGAAGGAACAACTCGCGCGCCTTAACTTTCATGCATTTGTTGCTTTCGATAACGTTCATTTTGAATTCTCCGATGAAGTGAAAATTTATCAAAAAATGCAAACGTTGCTAGCCGATAAAGAGCAGTTACTCGATGAGCTCATTCAATCACGACAAGCACAATGGCAATCGACTTTTAACAGCGCTAAACAGCTTGTCGCTAATCTGTTTATTGATGTTGCAAGCGCACGTTATAGCGCAGATAACAATGAACAACAGATCGAAGCACAAACTCAAGCGCTGCAAAATGCGGTGCGCAAAAAAGAGAGTGCCTGTGTTAAACAACTTCTACAACTGTACCAATTTCGTCAGTCTGATTTGAAAAATGAAGTGTTATCTATTCAAGGAGGAGAGTGGCAATTAGATCTTTTCTCCAGTGATAATTTACAGGCATTTGGTATTAAACTAGGTGGAAATATTGCTAAAGGTGCCGGCATTGGTGTTGCAATCGATGTGGCTGTTGGTGGTATTACACTCGGCGCTGCTGCACTCAGTGGTGGCGTTGTTGGTGCGTTATGGAGTGTTAAGCAACGTTATTACAATGAGATAGAAGCAAAAATAAAAGGTAAGCGTTATCTCTGTGTCGACGAGGCAACATTACAGGTACTTTGGTTGCGTCAATTACAGCTTTTAAACTCACTGCAGCAGCGTGGCCATGCCAGCTTTGATAAAATCACACTGGCAAATAGCCTTGAGTTAAGTACAGATAACTTACCTAAAAACTGGAAAAGTTATCTGCGACAGTTACGTGCTTATCCACAGTGGTCATCACTGAACAAGAAACATTCCTCAAACGAAGCCAATAAGCGTGAGCTGTTATTAACCACCTTGGTTGATAATATTTAAGTGGTGATCGAAAATTTATTTTTGAAGTAATATCGAGTAAATAACAACGCAATTGTTACCCCGATAACATCGGTTATCGGAAAGGACCACCAAATACCTTGCACGCCTAACAGGTTTGGCAAGCTCAATATCATCGGTAAGAGTAAAATATAAGTACGTGCAGACTCTAATAACATCGCTGGTAAAGCTTTCCCTATTGCTTGAAAAATAGTACTACACATCATGCCAGCCGCCGCGGTAACAAAGCCCAAAAAAACGATCGAGGAAATTTGACTGGCAGCCATTATCAGTTGTTGATCATTGGTGAACAGCTGTAATAACCATTGTGGTTTAAATACCAACAAAAGAGAGACACTGCTGGTCCAGAGGGTGCCGATAATAATAGCGGTAAAGAGAGATTGTTTTACCCGTGTTATATAACCCGCACCAAAATTGAAAGCTGCTAATGTTTGTAAAGCAATGGTCATGCCTAATAGGGGTAAAAATAGCAACATAAAGCTACGAGTGACCAAGCCATGTGCGCTTATTAATAGACTCGCTTCTGTCGCACTGAATTTGGTCAAGGCGAAAATAGTGACCGCCATTGTGAAGGCAAAACCACTGTGAGAAAGGAAGACAGGAAAACCTAAACTCACTACTTGTTTATGAATGTTGACATTAAAACGCAGTTGTTTAGTGCTAATATGTAATCGATCTTCTCCTGTGTTCTGCAAGTAAACAGCGAGACTAAATGAGCATAACATTGCTAACACTGTCGCCCATGCCGCACCTGGAACACCCCACTGAAAAACAAAGATAAATAAGGCATCAAAAACAACATTAAGCAGGGAGCCTAGCAGCATCACCTTCATCATATCTTGGGGTTTACCTGCTGCACGAAAGCTTTCAGTCAGCGTGCCACTGGCAAAGCTGATGATACTAATGAGTAGAATTGGGACTAAGTACGCATCGGCATCGGCTAATAGCGGTTCCGGCAGTGCTAAGAGTTTGTAAATATAAAAGCGCGATACAAAGAGCAACAGGCTGAGTAAACCACCGACGCTGATAGCAAACAGTAAACTACTACTAAATACCTGATTAGCTGTTTGTTTATCTCCACTACCTAAATGGCGTGAAATAATGGCTGCCATCCCACTGCCGAGCATAGCGCTAATACTAATGACTAACATATTGATTGGAAACACTGCCGAAACTGACGCCATGGCATTAATGCCAACACCTCGAGTAATAAAAATCGCATCCACAAAGCTATATAGGCCATTTATCATTAGCGCGATAATGATGGGCAGTGCCAGCTTGATAAATTGCTCTGCAATTGGGTTGCTTAATAGCGGGTGCGGGTTGTTATTGTTAGCGGTGGCTTCATTGCTCTGTATCTCTAATACCAATTCGTTACTGCTCATCCTATATTCCTTTATATGTCTATCCAGTGATAAATTCTGAGCAACGAAGTAATTTAGTTTACTTTTATCAATACTTCGACATGAAAAACATCGTTATCACAATCAATATTAATATAGCGTTCAATAATATATTGATAAGTGATACTGAGCTGCGTATTGACCAAGCAATCACTTAGAATCCATAGGTAGAGTTGATCCATCTGCTGTTGCATTTGGCTCTTTTGACCCTGAAATTCAATGGTTAAATATCGACCTGCTTGTTGTGTTCTGACGCAGATTCCGGTTTTTTGGGCCCATTCAACATCATCAGTCATATAAGCAGCTTCATAACGGCACACCTGTTGTGGCGCAAGCCACATGTTATCAAAGCAGAATGCTGCTGTTTTTTGCGCTTCTCTTTGAATATTATGTTGTGCCAACCATTCACGCATATTTGCCCATGCTTCATTGATCCCCTCTAGCGCATACCCCTTGGTACTAGCAAAGATACAATAATGGGTTTCTACATGCTGCACGACTTCAATACGTTGAATGTTTGATTTTACTTTTTCACTCTGTTGCTCAGAGAGAGTGCCATTATAGGGAGTGGCCGGTGATATCTCTTTTCCAAACTTGCTAAAGAGTTTTCCATTCTTGCTATTAATACCAGTCGTGGCTTTGCGATGCTCAGAGGGAGAAAAACCAAAATAAGCCTGAAAGGCTTTACTAAAATTGGCGGGTGACGAAAAACCACAGTTTTCACTGACCTGCGTAATGCTCGGTTGATGATAGCGGAGCAAGCAATGAAATGCTTTTTCAAGGCGCTTTCTACGAACAAACTGATTAAAGGGCTCGTTAGTAATGCTTTTGAAGATACGATGGAAATGAAATTCAGAAAGGTGTACCTGCTGAGCGACTTCACTCAGGCTCAACGATGCAGTGATGTTATCTAATACATAATTAATCGCATCATGTACGCGTTGTTGATCCCTATATAGCATTGATTACCATCCATAACTTATACAATCGAATCAGCGCTCGAGTAATGAAACTGATTAAAAAATATAGAAATATGAATGTTTATTTAATTTTAATCAAGTAAATAACAAGTTGGGATGTTTTCTTCTTCATCTTCTATTAAAATCCGCACGCTTAATTAAAAATCATTATATCTCAATGGATTACGAACAATAATTGTTCAATAAGGAAATAATATGTTTAAAAAACTATCAATCGCAACTGTATTACTTGCCTCATCTTCAGTTTCTCAGGCACTGCCAGTAGAGATTTCATATAGCGGTGCATTCAATAGTGGCACTTTTTCTGAATGTAGTGGTTACGATCTAGCTGGTTTCTGTATGGACTGGACTGATAGTGCGATACAGGACAGTGCTTTTTATGGTGTTTTAGATTTTGCTGTCGGCGATACGTTTTCAGGCACCATAGGTTACGACAGTAGTGTGGTTGCGGGTAATGATGATGGCGCTTTTGCTTCATGGGATCAAATTCCATTAGCATCGACGCTCACTATTGCAGGTGATGAAGCAACTACAACAGCAGGTTTACCGAACTTTGAATATAGCAGTGCTTTTGCCAATAACATGGATGGATTTGATGGATTCTCATTAAGTCAGTCTGGTTTTATTGACGATTGGTGGGTAAGTATTGGCTTGGATATTTTTGATTATGACGGGATATTATTAAGTGATACAACTTTACCTGAGGATGTTGCCTTTCCTGAAAATGGAGCAAGTACATTTAATATCGTCTTCATGAAGTCGTTATCAGATGATATATATCGTTTTACTGGGGACTTAGACTCATTAGTGAGCGTCAATGTCCCAGCCCCTGCGTCACTGGGCTTCTTCTCAATTGCATTAATCGGTTTCTCTTTGTATAGAAAGAAACGCGCTTAATATCAGACACATACATATTTATATTAATGCCGATTTTGTGTTCGGCATTTTAAATTATGATTGCTCTTCCTTGCGCGTTTGTGAAAGTGCGGTTGCTATTAAGCCTGTCGGGACTGCGACAATACCTAATCCGATAATTAACACAATGAATGTAAATAGCTTTCCACCAGCGGTAATAGGGTACATATCGCCATACCCTACGGTGGTAAGTGTGATTAACGCCCACCATAAGCTATGGAAAACAGATTGAAATTGCTCGGGTTGAGCCGCATGTTCAAAGTAATAGATACCTACCGCCGCAAGATACAAAGTGATTAAGGCGACAAAACCAAACAGTAGCATCTCCTCCTTTACTAAAATAAATGCACGTTGAAATCGTTGTAATGCTTTGCTGTATTTAAGTAACTTGAAGATGCGAAGCACTCTTAATAAACGGAATAATCGTACCGTACGTAAATCGACTCCTGATGTTAAATAAAAGGGTAAAATAGCTAGAAGATCGATTAAACCGTAAAAACTAAATATATATGAAGTTTTATTTTTAGATATATATAGGCGAAGTAAGTATTCACAAGTAAATAAAATAACAATAACAGTCTCGACCATGTGTAATATCAGGTATTGAGTATCTGTTAGATTAGGGAGCGTCTCTAAAGAGAAACTAAACAGCGAAATAAGAATTAATATGTGGATAGTAAATGCAAATATTTTGCCCGCTCTGTGATCGCTATAATGAACAAGCTTATGTAACTTCGATTTAGAAATCATGGTCGTAGCCTCGATGAAAACCATCATCAAAATAATAAATATTGATCCTAGCTTACCTCGGTAGTTTATAAAAACAGTAAAAAGTGAATTAATTTGACATTTATATAATGATTTTTATGAATAAGGCTTTTAATGGCATCTTATGTCATGTAGAGTTGTTTTTTGTTTGATGGTTATTTGATTGGTAAGGAGGCGACATGCTCGCATTTTTCAGCGCAGATTTTAATTTACTTTATTCATGCTCTCTCTTATTTGTCATCTGCATCGCATTGTTAGAAGGGGTTGGCTTATTAGTTGGTTTAAGTATTGCGAGTGCCTTAGATGATATTATTCCTATTGATTTAGATATCGATACCGAACTTCCCTCTGGCGGTTTAAATGCACTGATTGGTTGGCTTTATCTACATCGTTTACCTTTTTTGGTCTGGTTATTGTTATTTTTGACTAGTTTCGGCATTGCCGGATTATCGATTAATTACCTCATCGCATTACCAAGTCTCATCAGTTTTCCTATTGTTTTGATTATTGCGCTCTTCAGTTGCCGTATATTAGGAAAAAAAATCGCTATCATCATGCCTAAAAATGAAACATCCGCTATTTCATCACACTCGTTTGCAGGAAAAATCGCCACTATCACTATTGGTAAAGCACGCAAAGGTAGTGCTGCAGAAGCCGTATTACAGGATGAGTTTAATCAAAAACATTACCTGCTAGTAGAGCCAGAAGAGGCGAACCAAGAGTTTACGCAGGGGACTCAGGTGGTGCTCATTGAAAAACTATCACGTAGTTGGATTGCAATTGAATTCAAACCTCTTTGAGCACAATCTGTTTGACACTTTTGAACATACAAATTTTAAATTAACTTAGGGAAACAATGAAATGGATTCAATTTTAGACCAAGACTTGCAGTTCATCTTAATCATGGCAGGGGTCGCTTTTGTTGCCTTTTTAACGATTGCGATTATATTTGCCAAACTCTATACCCGCGCCACCAAAGAGATTGCCTTTGTAAGAACCGGCATGGGTGGGGAAAAAGTAGTAAAGGATGGCGGGGCTGTTGTTTTACCTGTTATTCACGAAACGATCCCTGTGAACATGAATACATTGCGTATTGAAGTGGAAAAAACGCAAAAAGACGCATTGATTACTAAAGATAGAATGCGTGTTGATGTGAAATCTGACTTTTACCTGCGTGTTGCACCACACTCAGAAGGGATCTCCATGGCCGCGCAAACCTTAGGGACTCGCACCATGCGTGTTGAGGAGCTTAAGGTACTAATGGAATCAAAATTTGTTGATGTATTACGTGCCGTAGCTGCAGAGATGAGCATGATCGAGATGCATGAGCAACGTGCTGAATTTGTACAAAAAGTGCAACAGAATGTCGCTAATGATCTCGAAAAAAATGGTCTGGAATTAGAGTCGGTATCATTAACCGGTTTTGACCAAACTGAGCTTAAATATTTTAATGAAAACAATGCGTTCGATGCTGAAGGTCGTGCTCGCCTAACGCAAATTATTGAATTAAAGCGTAAAGAAACCAATGATATTGAACAAGAGAGTCGCATTTTAATTGAGCAACGAAACCTCGAAGCTGAAAAATTATCTCTGACCATTAAAAAAGAGACAGAAGAAGCACAACTAGTACAAGAGCAAGCGTTAGAGTTTAAACGCGTTGAACAGCAAGCTGCGATTGTCAAGCAACGAGAGCTTCGTTCGCAGGAAGAGCGCCAAGCTGAAATTGCCAAGCAACGTGCGGTTGAAGTTTCAGAAATTGAAAAATCACGCCATATCGAATCGCAAGAGATTGAAAAAGTTAAAACCTTAGAGCAAGCTAAAATACAACAGCAACGAGATATTGAAGTATCAGAGCAAGATAAACGCATTGCCATTGCTGAGAAATCGGAAGAAGAATCAGCTGCTCGCGCTAAAGCTGCCGATGTAGAAAAAGATAAAGTTGAAAAAGAGGAAGCCGTTGTTACCGCTAAAGAGATAGCGCAGGCAAACCGTAGTAAAGAGATTGAAGTTATCGATGCACGTAAAGAGGCAGAGCGTGAAGCGGTCAGTATTACGGTACAAGCAGAAGCGGATAAACAAGCTGCTGAAGATAAAGCTTCTGCGGTATTAATTGAAGCTAAAGCCAATGCAGATGCGAAAAAACTTAAAGCAGAAGCGGATGAAAAAGTTTACGCAGTTGAAGCGGAAGGTAAGCGTGTTTTATATGAAGCAGAAAATAGCTTGCGTGATGAGCAGATTGAACTGCAAAAATCATTGGCTATCTTAAACGTGTTACCTGAAGTCGTTGCGAACTCTGTGAAACCATTAGAAAACATTGAAGGTATTAAAATATTGCAGGGTTACGGTTCAGGCTCAGCTGGAGCAACAGTGAGCACAGGTAGCAATACCAATGCTGGTTTAGCGGAGCAAATTACAGGCGCTGC
This sequence comes from Psychromonas sp. psych-6C06, assembly GCF_002835465.1. Classification (NCBI taxonomy): domain Bacteria; kingdom Pseudomonadati; phylum Pseudomonadota; class Gammaproteobacteria; order Alteromonadales; family Psychromonadaceae; genus Psychromonas; species Psychromonas sp. psych-6C06. The sequence goes on from NZ_PIZM01000009.1 coordinate 157,062, forward strand.
GTTAAATTATAGAGCACAGGCTCCGATGGTTGATGCGATGGTCAGAGAGTTGGGTTTAGTAAATGCTGAAGAGGGGACATTACAAGACCTGTTAACCGGTAATCATAGCTTAGTGACAGATGCCTTAGATATTAAAGATACAGTTACAACTCCTGTTAATAGCTCTGTTAATGGCGCTGTTAATGGCAGCCATACAGAGGCAACTGAACAAAGCGTTTAATAATAAAATAGATGAATAGATTAAATCGGCTTCTTAGTGAACCGATTTTTTATTTATCGCCAGTGTTTGCAGTGAAAATATAATGCTTGAGTTGGGTAAAGTGTTTTGCAAACAAAGGAACAACGATCACAACTTGCTAACAAATAATCACCACGGAAGGTAATTATGAAACAAAGAATACAACATATCGAAATCGCGAAAGGCATTGCGATTATTGCTGTGGTACTCGGTCATAGTTGGATCACCCTGCACAATAAAGGCGAGTTATTTAATGTCCTTTTCTCAGTGCACATGCCACTTTTCTTTTTAGTATCAGGGGTTTTTCTTCATAATAGAGGCAGTTTCAAAGCCTTTTTTATTAATAAATTTGATCGCATTATGAAACCCTATTTTATCACTTTGTGCCTCGTTGCCCTTTATACATGGTGGTTTAAAGGGGCTTCTTTAGGGAATATGCTTATTGGGATATTTTTTGCCAGTGGCGATTCGATAGGTGCGACGGGTCTTTGGTACTGGATTGCGCTATGGTTTTTACCTGCGCTATTTATTGTCTCATTACTCTCTTTTTTGATTAACCGCTATATCAAGTTAGAAGATAGCTCAGCATTGACTAAAATCACTTTTTTACTGCTGTTGGGTTTTTTTGCCAGTCATGATTTGAACGCCTTCTGGAATATCAAGGCCTCACTATTTTCTGAGCCGATTATTGTTTATGGGCGACATTTTAATATGCCTGGTTTGCCTTGGTGTATCGATTTAGCACTTATATCGAGTGTATTTTATCTTGCTGGGTATTGGTTTAGAGATCTCTTTTTGTCTCGCCAATTTAAGTTGATAGCCACAATGGGGGCACTGGCAATTTTTATCGCCTTTCATCTGTTATGGAATCATACCGTAGATCTAAATTTAAGATTTTATGGCAGTTTTTTACCAACCACAATACAAGCCTTTAGTGGTATCTATGTGGTTATTCAGTTAAGTCTATTAATTGAACGCATTACTCCATTGAGCAAGCTGTTAAATATAATTGGCCAAAATTCGTTATACATTTTACTGTTCCATTCAGTCATTCTTAACACATTGCAAAATGAATTAAATTGGCAACCCTTAGTCGAGTCTATTTTCGCCGTCATCATTGCGATCATCGTGCCTGTCATTATCGCAGTGGCGATCAAAAACACGATTTACTTAAAATATTGTTATTTACCATTTCCGAAAAGAAATAAGCCGGCTATTTAATAGGGCTTTTGAAATCAAGCGTATATTAATAGATATGCTGTTACTGATAACAGCATAATGCAGAGCTAAATCTGGCGAGGAAATTCAACCTTAATAACAGAGTGCAGTGTATCTATGGGTAGTCTACAATGCAGACTTTATGCATCTTTTGCTATTAGATAAGGGGACTCATGGAAAGCTCATTACTGTTATTGTTTCTTGTTACCTTCTTTGCTGTATCGGTAACCCCCGGCTTATGCATGACCCTTTCATTAACACTGGGTATGACGATTGGTATTAAACGTAGTTTGTGGATGATCGTCGGTGAGCTAATCGGTGTTGGCTTAGTTGCCCTCGCCGCACTTCTGGGGGTAGCAACACTATTGCTAACCTATCCGAGTCTGTTTGTTGCATTAAAATATGGTGGTGGTGCTTATCTTTGTTATCTTGGTGTTCAGATGTGGCGTAGCAAAGGTAAAATGGCAATTGATTTAGGTAATGAGACACAACAAAATGTCTCTGCGTTAAGCTTGGCAGTACAAGGTTTTGTGACTGCGATTGCTAACCCTAAGGGATGGGTTTTTATGATCTCTTTATTGCCTCCTTTCATTAATACTCAACAACCATTATTACCTCAGGCCAGCGTGTTAATTGCCATCATTCTCGTTTTAGAACTGATCTGTTTGTTGCTCTATGCCAGTGGCGGGCGCGCGTTACGTCGGTTACTTGAGAAAAAAAATAACGTACAACTGATGAATCGTATAGCAGGAACGATGATGCTTGGTGTCGCGTTATGGTTAGTGGTGGGGTAGTCGCGCAGCTTAAATTACTGTTTGATTTGTTGCAGGTTGGCTAAAGGGAATGACGCCAACATTCCCTTGAATTAAAGCATCTTTGGCACACCGCTATGAAATTTAAAATCTTCATCTTCGCTAAGAATAAGTTGTGCTTCTGCTTGTCCAAAAAAGGTAATCCGCTCACTAATATCTTTGTTACTTTTACCATTGTTAGCCACTTGCTCTGCTAATGTCAGGTAATCCTGATAATGTCGAGCTTCAGAGCGCAATAACGACAGGTAAAACTTATTCAGTTGCTGGTCAAGAAAGGGTGCTATTTTTGCAAAGCGTTCACAGGAGCGTGCTTCGATATAGGCACCACAAATTAACTTATCGATGAGTGTATTCGGCTCAAATGTGCTGACATGTGATAACAACGCTTTGGCATAACGGCTAGAGTCGATAAAACCAAATTGAATCTCGCGCTGTTCAATGATTTCAACGACTTGATAAAAATGGTGCAGCTCTTCTTTAATCAATAACACCATCTTATCAACTAACTCTTGAGCATAGGGGCTACCTTGCTTGATCTCGATATTTTTAGATAAGCCATTGGCGTTTGCAAGGCTTTGTAAGTTGCCTTGTTTACGAAAAACATAGTCTTTATAGGGCTGCAACCAATCCATCAATGCTTTGCCAGTTTCTTTATCAACTGCGTAACGACGAATTAGTAGCATGGCCGTTTGAGCAGCTTTTAACTCGCAAATCATATGATCCACAAGTAGCGCGTTTAGGTTTTCTGGCTGCTTCGCTTTTTGCACCCAAGCATCGGGTGTTTCGCAGTGTAAAAATTGCTGAATGGGGGCAAGTAACGTTTGCACAATAGGCTCTTCATCGTCGAATTTGGGTCGTTATTATAACAACTTCATGGGCATAAGGGGTAAGCAAATTGGCAATTTAAGCTATAACCAATCTGTTAAGGAAATACCTAAGCCAATGGTATTAGTATAATGGTCATACTCAATCATGCTATTTCCGTAACCACTAAACACTTTGAAATAGCCTCTTACTCTATCGTGAATTGGAAAGCTCCACGCTGCTTCTACCGCGCCTTTACTAAAACCACTTTCAAGATTATTTCTGCTCATCAAGGAAAAAGTATTTTGATTGTATTTATAAATGAGTCGTATTTTACCATGGCCATAATAGTCAGTTAAATCAGGGTTATTATCTGAACTCGCTGCTTCTGAAAAACGATACCAAGGATTAATGGAAACTGCTAAGTTATTATTTTCAATTATAAAGTAGCTGTTAAGTCGGTTCCAGCTTCGTGAAAGGGGTTCACTACGTCCATTTGATTGATGAGTAAAACCAATGGAAGCCATTTTGAATGTCCAGCCAAGCCCTAATGATGCATCTTGCTGCCAAGTAGCAAAAATTTCTGGTTCATAATTTGTTTCTCGAAATGGTGAGGACTTTTCAGTGTTATAGGCTTGCCAGATTGAGAGTTGTGTATAAGCAAAATTTAGCGAGAGTGGTAAATCTGCAATGTTAGTCCAAACGGGAATTTTGAAGCTAATTTGAAACTGCATCTCGATAGGCTCAAACTCATTTTCTCCATCAGCGCCGAGGGGGTAACTACTGTTACTACTTATTTTATCATTAAAAACAAAAGGTAGTATGTAGGTGGGCTGATAAGGAATAATTGCAAACTTGTTATCTTTTATCGCTTTTTCCTTTTTTAGGCGTTGATCAATGACGCTCTCTGCAGCAAAAGTTGTAAAACTCATCATAAAAACAGCCAGAGATAGTAGTAAACGCATTTATAGTTCCTTTATAAACAGCTTAGATTGCAAATAGCAGGTGCATAACTTGGATCACTAGAAAAGAGCACAGTTGAATATATGTTAATCGCCTTTTATTCGACAAAAGACGCAGCAATCAAAACCTATAAATAACTGACTTATCAACTAAGATGCCAGATTTACGCCTTAAAGAACATAGGCATGAAGCAAAATACAATCGCAAAGCAATTAAAAGTTAGCCAGTTGGCTATGAGAAGCGAGCTTTCTCTGGATATAGGCAAATGAGGTTGCCACACCAAGTAGACTGATTGCTTTAAGAGAGTTAAAAATTTAAACGGTGAAGATCAGTGTATCTAGCAAGAAACTGTCAGCCCGAGTTAAGGCTGACAGCTTTATGACTGTTTTATTATTAGGCTAAGCCAATACCTTGTAAGCTAAACTCGGGTGGGTTTTCAAATAACACTTCCTCGCGACTAGGAAATTCGCCTTTAATTAACCAGCTTGGAATATAAGGCGATTCAAAATCAGGGGTTTCACCCGTACGTTGGTAATGCAGTGCTAATATTCCGGTTAACCAGTGCATTAACATCGCTTCGTTAGCGAATAAGTCAATCGACTCGGCCCCTTTCGGGTCACCCGGCTGCGGGGCAAAGTCTGCGTAATATTCGTAGCTTGCTTGTATTGCCGATTCACAGGCTCGGGTTAAACTGGTTGGTTGTAAGCCCCAACAACTGGTTATGACGCTTAATAACGGATAATGTAAATAATGCACAGAAATTTCCGCTTGTAAACTGAGCTGCTTCTCAATCACCCCTCGCCCTGCAAATTGCATCGCCCCTGCTAAGCACTGTTTTTTCTGCTCTTCACTCACCTGCTCGGCAAAAAACGCTTTAAACACATGAAAGAAAGCTTTATCCATCTCTGGAATGCCTCTTCCTGCGGTATGATCTAAAAACTCAGCTGGGTAAGCTTGTAGCTCATCAACCACAAAGGGCTCTTTACATAAGGTGGCAGCCACGGCAGCATGCATCCAAACTCCATCGGGGGAAAACCGCCCGCGTTCAACCGGTTGTGGTTGCAGTACCAGCACCTGCTGCGCTAATTCGACGGGCACTGTGGTCTCTGGATTGAGGTGCATGCGAAAATGCATGCGCCCAAAATCACAGACATGGTATAACAACCACATGCAATGTGCCTTTGGCCAGTCCAACATCACCGCATCAGTAAAATACCCCCAATAATCAGAGAGTAAGTGCGGCGCAGCATGTTGGATTTTCTCTTCTGTGAATAAGCTACTCAGTTGACTATTATCAGCCGAGATATTCTTCAATAAGTACTGACTTCGTGAGTGTTTCTCACTTAACCAGAAGCCTTTATTATGATGCTGTTTAATATCCATTTAAATTACCTTTACCCTGTTGATAGTCTCGGATGGAAGTTGTCCCTAAGGTTCCGTCGTTTTTAATCTCTTGTATTACCATCTTATAATCAATGAGGTTATTTTTCTTAGCGTATCTTAACGCATGATAATAAAGGGGAAGATGCTAGCTAGAAAGGTACAGAAATACAACTACCCGATAGTGTGCTCTTCGCTATTTTTCAGCTTAATTGTACGCTGAGTCAGACAGTTAACGAAATAACCAATTCTTCAATTTTGTGTAAGCTAAATGCAATTCAGGTCAGGTCTTTCATTATACATTTAGAATGAAAAAAGTTTCATTTAGGGGCGGAACAATCAGCTCCGTCCAGCAAAAGTTGCAAAACTCATCATAAAAACAGCCAGAGATAGTAGTAAACGCATTTATAGTTCCTTTATAAACAGTGTAAAGTAGTCGAGTGATGAAGTTGTTAGGTAGATTGCCTGTATTAGATACGCAAGCCCAGAATCAGGATCAATAATGAAATTAGAGAAAGTCCCATTAAGTGCGTTAAATGGTGTGGGTATTAAAATGGCAGAGCGTTTAGAGAGGCTTGGCTTATTTAGCGTTGCTGACCTGCTTTTCCATCTGCCTCTGCATTATCAAGACCGAGCCTCAATTATTCCTATTGGCGAGTTACAGGATGGCATGCAGGTGAGTGTGCAAGGGCGTATCATCAGTAGCAATGTACAAATGGGTAAGCGTCGTATTTTAAAGTGTCAGATAGCTGATGAAACGGGGCGAGTGACGCTAAATTTCTTTCACTTTAACGCCTCACAAAAAAATAGCTTTCGTGAAGGGCAGTTAATCAAATGTTTTGGTGAATTTAAACGCGGTTACCAAGGCTTTGAAATTACCCACCCTGAATATACACTTATCCAGACCCGTGAAAGTGCGCAAACTCAGGAAACCCTGACCCCTATCTATCCAATGACAGAAGGGTTGAAACAGAACGGTCTACGTAAGTTAGCCAGCCAAGCCGTGGAGATGTTAAAGCAAAATAGCATTGATGAGTTATTACCTACACAGCTATTAAGCCATCCAATTAGTTTACAAGATGCCTTGTTATATCTGCATCAGCCACCGCCAGATGCCAACATTGAACAATTAGAAAACAAAACGCATCCAGCGCAACAGCGGTTAATTATTGAAGAGTTAATCGCGCAACAATTAAGTTTACTTGCCATGCGTGCAAGTGCACAAACACAACCTGCCATGACCATTAATGCGCAATCGGACTTACAAAAAGCATTATTAAACAACCTTGGTTTCTCGCCAACCAATGCGCAGAGCAGAGTCGCTCAGGAGATTGAGCAAGATTTATTGCAACCCTATCCCATGATGCGCTTAGTGCAAGGTGATGTTGGCTCTGGTAAAACGTTAGTGGCAGCGATGGCTGCATTAAGTGTTATTGAGGCTGGTTATCAGGTCGCGTTAATGGCGCCGACAGAGTTACTTGCAGAGCAGCATTTTATTAATTTCCAGAAGTGGTTTGAGCCATTGGATATTCGTGTTGGCATGTTATCTGGCAAGATGAAAGTGAAAGAAAAACGTTCACAGACTGAAAATATACAACTCGGTCTCTCTAAAATGGTAGTGGGGACCCATGCACTGTTTTCAGATAATGTCATTTTTAATAAGTTAGCATTGATTATTGTTGATGAACAACATCGCTTTGGTGTTCATCAGCGTTTAGCGTTAAGAGAGAAAGGAGTGGATGAAGCCTTTGCGCCTCATCAGCTGACCATGACAGCAACCCCTATTCCACGCACGTTAGCAATGACCGCCTATGCCGATTTAAAAGTTTCGATTATTGATGAACTTCCGCCCGGCAGAACCGCGATTCAAACGGTGGCCCTTGCTGATACGCGACGTGACGATATTATTAAACGGGTTTATGAGTCCTGTAAAAATGAGGGGCGACAGGTTTATTGGGTTTGTACTTTAATCGAAGAGTCAGAGGCGCTTGAATGCCAAGCCGCTGAAGATACAGCGAATAGCTTGCAACTCAGTTTACCTGATTTACATATTGGATTGGTGCATGGCCGCATGAAAGGCGATGAAAAACAGTATGTGATGGATGCCTTTAAAGCAGGAGAGTTAGACTTGTTAGTTGCCACGACAGTCATTGAAGTCGGCGTGGATGTGCCTAATGCGAGTTTAATGATTATCGAAAACCCTGAGCGGTTAGGGCTTTCACAACTGCACCAGTTACGTGGCCGTGTTGGCCGTGGCAGTGTCGCTAGCCACTGTGTTTTATTGTATAAAAATCCATTGTCATTAACGGCTAAAAAGCGTTTGCAAATTCTGCGCGAAAGCAACGATGGTTTTTATATCTCAGAGCAAGATTTACTCATTCGAGGCCCAGGTGAAGTTTTAGGCACAAAGCAAACGGGAGTCGCCCAATTTAAAATCGCTGACCTACTGCGCGACCAAGCATTGGTACCTTACTCTTTACAATTAGCAGAGCAAATTATTGCCCAGCACCCCACGCTTATCAGCGCGCTAACAACACGTTGGTTAGGTGAAAAACAGCATTATGCGCATGCTTAAATTTAAACGTTTTTTACTGGCTAGCTGTTTGCTATTCCTGCTTTTTTTTCTTCTAGTAGGTAGCTCTGTCTACTTTTTCAGTGTTAATGATTTTTCACAATGGATAACAGATCAAGTTAAACAATCAACGGGTTATGATGTTCGTTTTGAGAATTTTGAAAATAGGTGGTTAGAGGACAACCGTTTGTCGTTCTCTGGTGTTTCCTTATATCAGCAAGATAAACGTGTCGTGCTCATTAATAAGCTTGATATCGATATTAAGAAATTAGATTTATGGCAACGTCAACTAGAAATTAGCATGGTGCATTTAAAGGGGGTTGAAGTAGATATTAAGCAACCACTAACCAAAAATAAAGTTGTCGTAAATAGTGCAAAAAATAACTCTTCGCCTGTCGTGGCTGTTGGTGCGCAATCATTATCTTGGGAAAAGTTACATATCGACACACTGAAAATAACCGAATTCAACGCAGATGTTGTGCATCAGCAGCAACATCTACTACTTAAACAAGCAGAGGTTGAGTTTCGCGATGTGCATATTATTCAGCAACATCAATTGCAGACCATACCCTCATCAATTGATGTGTCGCTACAAATAAAATCGTTGTTATTTGAATCTCCAGAGCAGCAAGTGCAACTCGATGATTGGCAACTATCTTTACAATCGAATCTATTTCAGCAACAAGGTAGGCTAACGGGGGAGATCGGTTCTGTAACATTTAATCTCCCCTCAGAAAAGAGCCGCACCTCAAGTATGAATTTCCATAACATGTATTTTGAATTATTGCTGAAGCAGCAATACTTACGCTTAAAAGAATTTACTTTAGAGGCATTTTCTGGGCATATGAGTATGCGCTCAGAGGCAGAGTTAGCGATCACTCTTTTTCCTAAACCTTTGTTCAAGCTCAAGCAAGTCACTGTTGAATCATTACAACTAAAAGATATGCAATTGGTTATTCCTGATATTTCTGGGGCGAATAATCGTACTGAGGTTTCTGTCGATAACACGGAAGCGGATATATCTTTGCCACTGGAAAACTTACTATTGGAGCAGTTATTACTGACTAACGTAAATATACGCAGTGAAAATAGTGAGCTTCCGCTACGAGTGGATCGTATACAGTTACAATTGAACCATGTACCCTTAATCAGGAATAGTGACTGGTTACGTGTTGCTACGCTGAGCGAACAAGCGGGTAGTTTTAGCCTAGCTTTTGCTTTATTGCACTGGCAACAAAGTGTGATTGAAGATTTTTCTGTTGCGGGGAGCTTGACCGAAGAGGATCAAGGTTTGTTATTATTAAAGCAACTATTATCAGAACATCGATAATAGCGTTTGATAATATATTCGCACCGTTCAACAATTTTAGGAGCCCTAAAGGTCAATGACGCTATTAATTACCTATCTAATTATCGCAATTGGTGTTTCATTTTTGTGTTCAATTTTAGAAGCGGTGTTACTTTCAATAACGCCTACCTACATCGCACAACTACAAAAGAAACGTCCTCGTGATGCGAAAATGTTAAGCAATGTTAAATCTAAGCTAGACCAATCTATCTCGAGCATTTTAATCCTTAATACATTTGCTCATACTATGGGGGCTGCGGGGGTTGGTTCACAAGCGGTACGAATTTATGGAGAACAGTGGGAAACATTAATTGCGTTATTATTGACCCTTGCCATTCTCTATTTTTCAGAAATTATCCCGAAAACTATTGGTGCGACTTTTTGGAAGTTTCTTGCTGTGCCGTCGGGTTACATCATTTTGGTGTTAATTAAATTGGTATTCCCTTTAGTGTGGTTATCAACGCGTGTCACACGTTTATTTAGCCGTAATAAAAAAGATTCTATTAGTCGCGAAGAGGTACTCGCTTTTACCGCCCTCAGTGAAAAAGAGGGGGCGATTGGTCCACAAGAAAAGCGTTTAGTAGAAAATATCTTTACCTTACGTGACTATAAAGCTGAGGATATATTAACACCTCGAACAGTGGTGCACGCACTATCTGAAGATTGCACAGTGAAAGAGGCGTTGTGTGCAGAGAAAACGCAAAACTTTACCCGTATTCCTGTTTACCAAGAGAGTATTGATGATATTACCGGTGTTCTCCTTAAAACTCAGTTATATGAATATGAACGGCAAGGAAAAGGAGAGGTATTACTCGGTGAATTAAAAATGCCTATCCATCGCATCTCAGGTAATGTTCCGGTATTGCATCTATTAGATCTGTTTATTAAACGCCATGAACACCTGTTTTTAGTCGAGGATCAATTTGGCCAAACAGCGGGAGTTGTCTCTTTAGAGGATGCACTTGAAACATTACTCGGACGAGAGATTGTTGATGAAAGTGATAGCATCGCGGACTTACAAAAGTATGCCAAAGAGAGTTACAGAGATAGGCTACGTAAAAAGTTACGTTAGGGGCTTTTGATCTTTCGAGTTTATCTTTGCAACAAATGTTGCTCTAGGGGCTCAAGACAACACGCTCTGAGCTTGCTCTACCTGACTACGTCAAACAGTATGCAATACAAAACGAAAAGACGTTTCCTATTCGTTAGACGAAATTAGCTTAGAATGATTAAGCCACATTCCGCCTGCCTCGCACAAACCTAATCAAATAGCGCTAACTTAATTGCGCTATTTTGGCTCCTTCGTCGGTGCAGTTAAGCCGTCGTTCATAGCATCAAACTACCACTGATGTGATGTATAAATATACGACGTTTTTTGAAGTAATCGGTTGTTCTACATGAAAAACGTATAACCAATAAAGTAATTATTTTAGCCTGTATAAAAGAGTTATCTTTATCGGAATACTTAACCTCAATTCTGGTTAATGGAATCGTTATGCTTTTAAAATCATGAAGTTGCTACTTTGATAATACAGTGCCGTTAATTTTGCGTTTTCAAGGCAAATTATCGTCGCAATAAAGGGTTATTGGTCGATGAATTAACAGTGAAATTCGCGGAAATAGCGGTATTGTATCGCTTTGCTTATCTAGAGCTGAGGTTATCTATATTGGTTTTTTCATGACGACAAGTGGCGATATTTTATTATGCTAATAATACCCAAACTGTATTTAATGGTGATACTATGTGACTTTGGTCACGTTAATGGCTTCTCTCGTTGATAACGTGAATCCTGTTTCAATCTTGGTAAATGTTGCTTAGATTGGCAGAGTCTAGGAGTTATTCATGCGTTCAAAACCGACACAACTCAGTCTTTTACTGATTATTATTCTTGGTGCTATCTCTGCATTAACCCCTTTTGCGATCGATATGTACCTTCCCGCAATGCCTGCAATTGCTCAAGAGTTTTCTGTCTCAGCCGGTGATATTCAAATTACGTTAACAGCTTATATGCTCGGCTTTGCGATCGGACAATTATTGCATGGACCTTTAGCTGATAGTTTTGGACGTAAACCGGTACTGTTGATTGGAACATTACTCTTTACCTTAGCATCGGTATTAAGTGCTATCTCCCCAAGTATTGAGATGCTGACTTGGATGCGAGTTGGGCAAGGGTTTGCAGGTGCTGCTGCTGCCGTTGTTATTCAAGCGATTGTACGTGACATGTTTGATAAAGAAGAGTTTGCTCGTACCATGTCATTTATTGTGTTGGTCATGACACTTGCACCATTGATTGCCCCTTTGTTAGGCGGTTATATGGCAGTTTGGTTTGGTTGGCGTTCGATTTTCTGGGTCATTGCATTAATTGCATTACTGGTTATTGTCGCAATCACTTTTAAGATCCCTGAAACCCTAGCAGTGGAGAAGCGTCAACCCTTCAGAGTGCGTTCGGTATTACGTAATTATCGCTCTTTGGTCGTAAGCCGTAATGCGATGTTATTAATTTTAACGGGTGCACTTTCCTTTGCTGGTATGTTTGCTTTTTTAACAGCGGGCTCATTTATTTTTGTTGAGATACATGGTGTTGATATTCAACATGTTGGTTATCTTTTTGGTTTGAATGTTGTTTCTATGATGGTTATGACTGTACTGAATGGGAGGCTGGTTCGCGCTAAAGGTTCGCAATGGATGCTGAAACTAGGCTTAACCATTCAATTAGTTGGTGCAACCTTGTTATTGCTTGGACAAGTTTTTAATTTCGGCTTATGGGGTGTGGTGTTACCGATAATGCTTTATGTCAGCGCTATCTCAACAGTGGGTAGTAACTCAATGGCAATATTGTTAAGTGATTACCCTAGTATTGCAGGCACTGCCTCTTCGTTGTCGGGTACATTACGTTTTGGTCTAGCTGGTGTCGCTGCCGCGGTTATCTCTTTCTTACCGGCTAAATCGAGCTGGCCAATGGTAGGGGTTATCTGTTGTTGTGCAAGTTTAGCATTTACCTGTTTGTTGTTAAGAAGCACGCCAAAATTGGAAAGTAATGCCTCTATTGTCTGAGTAAATGCTAACGTTAGGTTAACGCTAACATTAATTAAGACATGCCAAACTCTTTGAGTTTACGGGTTAGCGTGTTCCTTCCCCAACCGAGTAGTTTGGCTGCTTCCTGTTTTTTACCATCGGTAAATTTTAATGCGGTTTTTAGCATTATTTTTTCAAATTCAGGCAGAGCATTACTTAATATTTCTTTTTCGCCACGCTTTAATTCAGTAGAGGCCCATAGCTCGAGGTTTTTTTGCCATAGTGGCGTTTCGCTATCGATATTTTGTGTTTCTTGCGAACTTAACTCTGGCGGGAGGTCATTGATATGTACTTCTTGACCGCTGGCCATGACTGTTAGCCAACGACAACTGTTTTCCAGCTGACGAACATTACCTGGCCATGGTAGTTGACTGAGGTATTGCTTAGTTTCTTCAGTTAATTGTTTTGCTTCGACCTTGAGTTCTGCAGCGATGTTATGTAGAAAATATTGAGCTAATAGGCTGATATCTTCACGGCGCTCTTTGAGTGCGGGAATTTGTAAGCGAATAACATTTAAGCGATGGAAAAGATCTTCTCGAAAATCACCTGATTGTACTTTTTTCTCTAAGTCTTGGTGGGTGGCTGCAATAATACGCACATCCACTTTTATGCCTTGATGTCCGCCGACACGATAAAATTTACCATCAGCTAAAACACGTAATAAACGGGTTTGTACGTCTAATGGCATATCACCAATCTCATCTAAAAATAGTGTGCCACCATCCGCTTGTTCAAAGCGACCTTGTCGATTTGCGGCCGCACCGGTAAAGGCGCCTTTTTCATGGCCGAACAATTCTGCTTCAATTAATTCGCGAGGGATTGCCGCCATGTTAAGGGCAATAAAGGTATTGTCTTTACGCGGGCTATGTTTATGCAAGGCTTGTGCGACAAGCTCTTTACCTGTTCCTGATTGACCGTTAATTAAGACGCTCATGCTAGACCGAGATAGTCGGCCAATAACACGAAAAACCTCTTGCATTGCCGGGGCTTCACCGATGATTTCTGGTGTTGAGAGCAGTTGTTCTGTTGGTTTCTTGCTTTGCTTAAGCTCTAAGCTGTGATTTATTGCACGTTGAATAAGCTCTGTTGCTTCATGAATATCAAAGGGTTTTGGTAAATATTCAAATGCGCCACTTTGGTAGGCATTCACTGCGCTGTCTAAGTCGCTATGAGCTGTCATGATGATGATCGGAATATTTGGAAAACGCTGGTGGATCTGCTCCATCAGTTCTAATCCATCAATGCCGGGCATACGCACATCAGAAATAATCACTTCTGGCTGCTCTATCTGTAACTGTTTCCAAAGGCATTCACCATCTGGAAAGCTAGCATGGTTTATATCATTGCTTTTTAAGGTGCGTTCCAATACCCAACGGATAGCATGATCGTCATCGACGATCCAAGCAGTAGCATTCATTTTTGTTCCTAATTATAGTTGCATCGGTAGGTAGATAGAGAATTCCGTGTGCCCTGAAATACTGTGGCACTCAATACGACCATGGTGTTGTTTTATTAATTCTTGTGCAATAGATAATCCAAGCCCTGTACCGTCAGTTTTTCCGGTGACCATTGGGTAGAAAAGGGTATCTCTGAGGTGGTTTGGAATGCCATTACCGTTATCAATAATTTTTATTTCTACCGCTAATCGTTGCGGTAATCCATTAATGGTAACTTGGTGTGCCGTGCGCGTGCGTAATGTGATTTTTGAGTTTTGTTTCATCTCTGGACTGAGTGCTTGCACGGCATTTTGAACGATATTTAAAAATGCTTGTTGGAGTTGGTCTGATTGCATCTCAAAGTCTGGAATACTTGGATCATAATCGACTTTTATTTCGATGAAATCAGGCAGGTTTAGGCGTACTAATTTTCGCACTTTTTCGAGTACTGAATGGATGTTATCCATTTTTCGTTCGCCCATTTTTTGTGGGCCTAATAAACGATTCACCAAGGCACTTAGTCGGTCAGCTTGGTCAATAATAATTTGTGTAAACTCTTTAAGCTCCGGCGAAGGTAACTCACTTTCTAATAATTGAGCTGCTCCACGTAACCCGCCGAGAGGGTTTTTTATTTCATGGGCAAGCCCTCGGACTAAATCCTGTGCTGCCTTTTGTTGGTGCTCTTGATAATGTACTTGGCTTAATTTTCGCTGTTGTTCGATACAGCGCAATTCGATAATGACGTACGCATTATTGTTAAAGCTGAGGTAGGTAGCACTCAAGCTAATCAATAGAGGTTGCGAGTCGACCAGAAGAGTTACCTCATTTTCATTAAAGGCCCCTTTATCTTTAAAGACGTTTTTAATACTTTGCGGGTTAAAATGATAATGGTTGGCAAGTTGTTGTAATGTTTGTTGATAAAGGCGTTGAAAGCTTTGCGATAATAATAGCTCACTGGCAGGGTTGGCGTAGCTAAGTTTTAGCGACTCATCAATAATAACAAAGCCTGTATTTGCCTCTTCAATAATAGCAAGTGGAAAGCCTTCAGGAAGCGTATTTAACATCTGCCTATTATCTTACCGTTGCGCGCTGTAAGTGGACTGTAACAACTTGTGTTTTCGCAACTACTTTACCATTCTTATCAAGCATTTCTACTTGTACTTGGTGTGTACCACGGTCGATATTTTTTGCTCTAATAGTCGGCGAGATTTGTGGTGATCCGAGTTTTTTGCCATCAAGGTATAATTGCAATTTATGGGTGTTTTCTTTTTCAGGCTCAGTTGAAACGTGTATGTCGATAGTACCGTCATTGCTGCGCAGTGGTTTATCATCTTCGGGTGAGATAATGGTTGCCTGATAATTTACTACTGGTGTGTCTTCATCATCTAATGAAAGTTCATTTGCAATAGCATCAGGCTCATCGCTCGCTTGTTTGCCTGAGGATAATAAGTTGTTATTTTTCACATCGATCTGTTCAGTGCCTGGCACTGCGGTATCAGAAAAATGTATTTTTCCATTTTCATCAACCCAATGATAAATCTTGGTATCAGCTGCACTTACTAGTGGTGAGAGTGAGTAGAGTAGTGCTGAAAAAAATAATGCAGATAATTTCATAATTTTAAACCTTAAACAGAAGAGATTTAATTGTGAGCCATGAATTTAGTTAAGGCAATAAAAGAATCTTAATGTAAACCAAGCGTTGCAAAAAATGTTAATCCTAACGGGTATAATGATTATTCATCTAAAGGGTGTTGACTTATTTTTTATATTTATAGGTGTTTCTTTCTAATTTTGTTTCTTTTTCAGGGAGTTGTAAGAAGCAAGAGGCGAGACGTTGCTCACCTCTTGCTGAAATACCATTAACAATAATTATTTAATAAATAACATTTCTTGGTATTTAGGTAGTGGCCATAATTCATCAGCTACTAGTAACTCAAGAGCATCTGCGTGATCACGTGCTTCAGCCATTAATGGACAAAGTACATCTGCGCTATGACGCATATGCGCTTCAGCATCAGCGAAGTCATGTTTAACGATTTCAGCGTCAAGTTTTGTCACTGCTGCCATTAAGCCATTGATATGTTCAGCTAGTTCAGCTGGTACTGTCGCATCCAACTTAAGGCCTAAATCCGCAGCTGATACAGATGCGTGTGTTAGGTCAGAAAGGTAGGTCATTGCAGCAGGGTAAATTTTAGTTTTAGCGATATCGCTAACTAATTTTGCTTCTACTTCAATCGCTAAGTTGTATTGCTCTGCGTAAACTTCGTAGCGACTTTCTAATTCTACAGGTGATAATACGCCTGTATTTTCGAATAGTGCAACGATTTCAGATGACATTAGGTGTGGTAGTGCATCAGCTGTTGTTGGAATGTTTTTCAAACCACGCTCTTCAACTGCCGCTTTATGCCACTCTTCAGAGTAACCGTCGCCACCAAATACAGCATTGCTGTGAAGCTCCATTAACTCTTTAAGAACAGAGATAACAGCTGAAGTTTGATCTTTAGTTTCTAAAGCAACTTCTAATTTCTCTGCAATCCAGTTTAATGAGTCAGCAAGCATTGTGTTCATTGCTACTAATGGACCAGATACAGATTGTGATGAACCTACTGCACGGAACTCAAAACGGTTACCAGTGAAAGCAAAAGGAGAAGTACGGTTACGGTCACCTGGATCACGGTCAAAGTTAAGAATCTGTGATAAACCACAGTCCATTGCGCCACCTTCAGTAGAGCCTGTAAGCTTACCTTCTTTAATGTCTTCAAATACTTTTTCTAATTGATCACCTAAGTATACTGACATAATTGCAGGTGGAGCCTCGTTAGCACCTAGACGGTGGTCATTTGAAGCTGTAGCAATTACTGCACGTAATAAAGGACCGTATTTATGTACACCACGGATCACAGCACCACAGAATAGTAAGAACTCTAAGTTATCATGTGGTGTTTTACCTGGATCTAATAAGTTACCTTGCGTGCTGTTACCAACAGACCAGTTTACGTGTTTACCTGAACCATTAACGCCGGCAAAAGGTTTTTCATGTAATAAACATAAGAAACCGTGCTCTTTAGCTGTTTGCTTCATTAATGTCATAAGAAGTTGTTGTTGATCTGCACCAACGTTTGCTGCGCCGTAATAGGGTGCAATTTCAAACTGTCCTGGTGCTACTTCGTTATGATGTGTTTTAGCAGGAATACCTAACTTGTATAACTGATCTTCAAAATCTTGCATGAACACTTGTACACGTGCTGGGATTGCGCCGAAGTAATGATCATCGAACTGTTGACCTTTAGCTGGTGCAGCACCAAATAAAGTACGTCCAGCTAGTAATAAGTCAGGGCGTGCGTTCGCAAAGTTTTCGTCTACTAAGAAGTACTCTTGCTCTGGGCCACAGCTAGAATTAAGATCAGCAACTTCTGTCTCACCCATTAGTGTTAGTACTTTCTTAGCGGCTTCATTCATTGCTGCATTTGAGCGAAGAAGTGGAATCTTTTTATCTAGTGCTTCACCAGTCCAAGACATGAATACACTTGGAATCATTAATGTAGCGCCGTTAGCGGTATGCTGAATGTATACTGGGCTTGTTGGATCCCATGCAGTATAACCACGCGCTGCGTTAGTCATACGTAGGCTACCATTAGGGAAAGAAGAACCATCTGGTTCACCTTTAATTAATAGGCTACCAGTAAACTCATTAATTGCACTGCCTTCAGAGTTAGTTAGGATGAATGCGTCATGTTTTTCAGCGGTGATATTAGTCATCGGGTAGAAAACGTGAGAGAAGAATTTAGCGCCTTTAGATAAAGCCCAATCTTTCATTGCTGCTGCAACGATATCTGCAGTTGCTGCGTCTAATGCTTGACCAGTTTGAACTGTCTTTTTAATGGCTTTGAAAGCTTTCTTAGAAAGTGCTTCTTCCATTTTTTGTAAATTAAAAACATCAGTTGCCCAAATTTTACTTAATGGTTCAGTCTGAGTGACCTCTTTTGGTGCACGGTTTGTAATTTGTTCAATTGCTTGAAGGCGGACTTGATTTCCACTCATGTAAGGCTCCTGGCTTGTTGTATATTATATTGTTGCTAGCCACTTAGGTTTTTCTGAGGGCTAATGATAAAATTCTATATAACAAAAGCAAGAAGTAGACCATGTTTTTGAAATGGTCAAATAAAAAATTATTTAGGCATGAAAACTAGTTTTTATAGTCGATATTTTAATTTTTGGTACAAAAAAAGGCCGCTTAATAGCGACCTTTTTAAATTGAGTATTGTTAAATACTTATATTATACGCTGTAGTATAAGTCGAACTCTTTAGGGTGAGTTGCTTGAGAAACAGCTTCACATTCTGCAGTTTTAAGTGCAATGAATGCATCAATTGATTCATTTGAGAATACGCCACCTTCAGTAAGGAAGTCACGATCAGCATCAAGTGCTGCAAGTGCTTCTTCAAAAGAAACAGCAACTTGTGGAATCGCATCCGCTTCTTCTTTAGGTAGGTCGTATAGATCTTTATCTAAAGCTTCACCTGGATCAATCTTGTTCTTGATTCCGTCAAGACCCGCCATAAGCATTGCTGCAAAACCTAAGTAAGGGTTCATTGTTGGGTCTGGGAAACGTACTTCGATACGCGCTGCGCGTGCTGTTGGTACGATTGGAATACGAATAGAAGCACTGCGGTTACCTGCAGAGTATGCAAGCATTACTGGTGCTTCAAAACCTGGGATAAGACGCTTGTACGAGTTAGTTGATGCATTGGTAAATGCATTGATCGCTTTAGCATGCTTGATGATACCGCCGATGTAGTAAAGTGCCATTTGTGACATGCCACCGTATAGATCACCAGAGAACAAGTTAACGCCATCTTTACCTAAAGATTGGTGACAGTGGTTACCAGAACCGTTATCGCCAACAAGTGGTTTAGGCATGAACGTTGCTGTTTGACCGTATGCGTGTGCAACGTTATGAACAACGTATTTGTAGATTTGGATCTCATCTGCTTTTTCAACCATTGTGTTGAAACGACAAGCGATCTCATTTTGACCTGCTGTTGCTACCTCATGGTGATGTGCTTCAACAACAAGACCCATCTCTTCCATGATTAAACACATAGCAGAACGGATATTTTGTGAAGAATCAACAGGTGCTACTGGAAAGTAACCGCCTTTGATACCTGGACGGTGACCGGTGTTACCATCTTCGTATGAAGTGCCTGAGTTCCAAGCTGCTTCTTTCGCGTCTACTGAGTAGAATGCGCCACCGATGCCATTGCCGTATTTAACGTCATCAAATAGGAAGAACTCTGGCTCTGGGCCAAATAATACGGTGTCTGCAATACCTGTAGAACGCATGTATGCTTCTGCACGCTTAGCAACAGAACGTGGATCACGATCGTAACCTAACATTGTTTTAGGCTCTAAAACGTCACAACGTAAGTTAAGTGTTGCGTCATCTGTGAACGGGTCAAGTACTGCTGTTGCAGGAACAGGCATTAATACCATGTCTGAATCTTGAATACCTTTCCAACCAGCGATAGAAGAACCATCGAACATTTTACCTTCTTCAAAGAAGTCTTCATCTAGTTGGTGATGTGGTACAGAAACGTGCTGCTCTTTACCGTGTGTATCAGTGAAACGTAAATCAACGAATTTAACATCCTGTTCTTTAATAAGAGCAAGAACGTCTTGTGCAGTTTGTACAGACATGTTTGAAACCTCTATTAACATCAATAATGAATTTATTCCCATGCAAGTGAGCGAAAACTGTGCCAACTTGATCGGTACCTATTATATAGCCCTTTGTTTTAAAAACGACTTAAATATTCGTCAATGACTGCACCACAAAGGTGCAAAGGTGGATCTTTTTGGTGCTCCATTGTTGAGCGCTCCGCATTGAAGCCATTTTTTCATCTTAAAGGAGCATATAAGCTAATTGTGACGTAGTTAAAACTTTCTATTTTTGAAATTATGGTTACAATGTGCGCACTTTGGATAGCTGACTAGAATTGGTTTGGTTATCTCTTTATACCAATTAGATGAACTGTACAAATTTTGTTAAGTTTATCTAATTGGTATTTTTTCAATTGTTACTTTTTGAGGCGCATCATGTCGTTAGATAAATTAAGAAATATAGCTATCATTGCTCACGTTGACCACGGTAAAACAACCCTAGTTGACAAACTACTAGAGCAATCTGGGACTTTAGATGCACGCGGTGGTAATGAAGAGCGTGTAATGGACTCTAACGATTTAGAGAAAGAGCGTGGTATTACCATTCTTGCTAAAAACACAGCGATTGAGTGGAATGACTACCATATCAATATCGTAGATACTCCAGGACATGCTGACTTCGGTGGTGAAGTTGAGCGTATCATGTCTATGGTAGACAGTGTTTGTTTGATCGTTGATGCTGTAGATGGCCCGATGCCACAAACGCGTTTCGTAACACAAAAGGCGTTCGCACATGGCCTTAAGCCAATTGTTGTTATCAACAAAATCGATAAGCCGGGAGCACGTCCTGAATGGGTTATGGATCAAGTATTTGATCTGTTTGATAACCTCGGCGCAACTGATGAACAGTTAGACTTTAAAGTAGTTTATGCTTCTGCATTAAACGGTTGGGCTAATACTGAATCAGATGAAGCGACTGAAAGCATGGAACCTTTATTCCAAGCGATCGTTGATGGTGTTGATGCACCTGACTGTGACCGTGACGGTGATTTCCAAATGCAAATTTCTCAACTCGATTACAACTCATACGTAGGTGTTATCGGTGTTGGTCGTGTAACTCGTGGTAGCGTTAAAGTTAATCAACAAGTCACTATTGTTGGTGCTGACGGTAAAGAACGTAAAGGTAAAGTCGGCCAAGTATTAGGTTACTTAGGTCTTGAGCGCCATGATGTTGAAGTTGCACAAGCAGGCGATATCATTGCAATCAGTGGTTTAGGTGAGCTTAAAATTTCTGACACTATTTGTGCACAGACTAATGTAGAAGCAATGCCTCCACTAACAGTTGATGAACCAACGGTAACAATGACTTTCCAAGTAAACACTTCACCATTCTGTGGTAAAGAGGGTAAATACGTTACTTCACGTAACATCCTTGACCGTTTACAAAAAGAACTTGTACATAACGTTGCACTTAAAGTTGAAGAAACTTCTGATCCAGATAAATTTAAAGTATCTGGCCGTGGTGAGCTTCACTTAGCTATTTTAATCGAAAACATGCGTCGTGAAGGTTTCGAACTAGCGGTATCTCGTCCTGAAGTAATCGAACGTACTATCGATGGCGTATTACATGAGCCAATGGAAACATTGACTATTGACTGTGAAGAAGAGCATCAAGGTGCTGTGATGGAGCAGCTTGGTATCCGTAAAGCTGAAATGACAAACATGAGCCCAGATGGTAAAGGCCGTGTTCGTTTAGACTTTATGATCCCAAGTCGTGGTCTAATCGGTTTCCAAACAGAATTCATGACACTAACTTCAGGCTCTGGTCTTCTTTACCATAGCTTCGATCATTACGGCCCTCATAAAGGTGGCACTATTGGTCAGCGTCAAAATGGTGTATTGATTTCAAACTTAACGGGTAAAGCGGTTACTTACTCTCTGTTCTTCTTACAAGATCGTGGTCGCCTATTCTTAGGTCACGGTACAGAAGTATATGAAGGCCAAGTTATCGGTATTCATATCCGTTCAAACGACTTAACGGTTAACTGTGTTAAAGGTAAACAACTTACTAACGTACGTGCATCAGGAACAGATGAAGCACAAGTACTTTCACCTGAAATCAAAATGACACTTGAGCAAGCGCTTGAGTTCATCGATGTTGATGAATTAGTAGAAGTAACACCAGAAAGCATCCGTATTCGTAAGAAGTTACTAACGGAAAGTGAGCGTAAACGCGCAGCACGTCCTGCTAAATCTTAATCTGCTCTAATGTTCAGATAAATAACAAGGTCTTACTTCGGTAAGGCCTTTTTTTTATCTGCCATTTACGCGTATAGTTAATGTTATATATATTTTATCAAGGATGGTTATTGTGCAATGCGACAAAACAGCGCTAATTGAAAAAGCCAAGTTAAGTTCTGGCTATCTTGTTTTTGTTTGGCGACGCTGCCAAGAAGATAATATTAAGGTGCCGGCTGGGCATTTAGCTTATGTCACTTTGTTATCGATTGTGCCATTTTTAGCGGTGATCTTTTATATGTTATCTGCATTTCCGATGTTCTCGGAATTAAATCAGATAATGGAAGATCTTATCTACAATAATTTTGTGCCAACCTCGGGTGATGCCATTAAAGATCATGTTGGTGGCTTTATTGAGAATACTAAAAAAATGAGCATGATGGGCATCGCTTCTTTAATTGTGATTGCGCTTTTACTCATTTCAACAATTGATCAAACGATCAATCGTATTTGGCGGTGCAACAATAAACGTTCAATTGTTCAGGCCTTTACTATTTATTGGACCATATTAAGTCTTGGTCCGATTATTATTGGTAGCAGTATTGCATTAAGCTCCTATATTTTTTCTATTGTGCAAGATCAGGGGTTTCTTTCAATAGGGCAGCAATTATTGAGTTTAATGCCCTTTGTTATTTCTTGGCTAACCTTTGCGGGCGTGTATACCTTAGTTCCAAATCAGAGAGTGAGCTTTCGTTACTCTTGTGTTGGTGGCTTAGTGGCATCACTGTTACTTAATATAGGGACCGATCTGTTCACTTTATATATCACCAATTTTCCATCACAGCAGCTTATCTATGGCGCATTAGCGGTGATTCCAATCTTATTTGTGTGGATCTACTTTAACTGGCTAATTGTATTATTAGGTGCAGAGGTCACATCGACATTAGAAGAGTATTTATCTGCTCACAAAAAACAGGAGCAAAGCGAATGATCGCGTTAATTCAGCGTGTCACAAATGCTAATGTGCAAGTTTCGGGAAAAGTCGTTGGCGAGATAAAAGCAGGACTATTGATACTGCTTGCCGTTGAAAAAGGAGACGACGAAAAGCACTGTCAACGCCTTGCAGAGAAGGTGATGGCATATCGTATTTTTGCCGATGAAAACGATAAAATGAACCTTAATGTGCAGCAGGCTGGGGGGGATTTGTTAGTTATTTCACAGTTCACTTTAGCGGCAGACACTAAAAAAGGTAATCGCCCCGGTTTTTCTAATGGCGCATTACCTAGCGAAGCAGAGCGACTTTATGAATCTTTTAATCAATATTGTCGTGATAAAGGCATGCTGGTTGAAAACGGTATTTTTGCTGCTGATATGCAAGTTAGCTCAACCAACGACGGCCCAACAACATTTTGGCTACAGGTATAGGTAGGAAGATAGAGAACTAGAAAGCTAAAAGCAGATTTTGCCTTCAAGCCTTTTAGCCCTCAAGCCCTTTTAGCCTTAAAACATTCCTGCCTTAAAGCGTGGTGTTTTTAAACTTTTTCCGTAATACGGTGTCCATCAAGCAGTACACTGTGTTGTTCTTTATAAGAGATATTTAAATGCTAAATAAATTGATGAACCGCTTTACGGGAATGTTAACCGTTACCCTTTTTCTTGTTGCACCATTACAGGCCACTGAAAACACTATGAATGCATTTACAGTTTCTAATCAGTCTATTACACAGAGTCCAAATGATACGAGAGATTACCAATTAATCACCTTAAGTAATCAATTGGATGTACTCCTTATCTCTGATCCAGATATAGAAAATAGTGCTGTTTCCCTTTCTGTTCCGGTCGGTAGTATGCATAATCCCGACAATCAGTTAGGCCTTGCGCATTATTTAGAGCATATGTTGTTTTTGGGCTCTGAACGTTACCCTACCATTAATGAGTACAGTAAGTTTATGACTCAGAATGGTGGTTACACTAATGCTTATACCGCACAGGAAAGTACCGTTTATGGCTTTGAGGTCAATGATAGTGCTTTTGATGAAGCTTTGGATCGCTTAGGTGATGTAATGCGAGCACCACTGCTCGACGAAAAGTATGCAGACAAAGAGCGCCATACAGTTAATGCCGAGCATAAGACCTATTATGACAATGATATGCGTAAGCTTTATGCATTGCAGCGTTACACACTTAACCCTGAATATCCGATGGCACGTTTTAGCACTGGTGATTTGACTACGCTAGTAGACAAGCCTGGTAGCAAACTTCAGGATGAATTAGTTGATTTTTTTGCGAAGCATTATTCAGCTAATACTATGAAAGTGGCTATAACTAGTCCGCGTTCAATTGAAGCTTTGCAGTTGGTTGCAAGTAAATATTTGACGCAGATTCCGAATAAAAAGGTCAAGAAACCGATCGTTCTCACACCGATGTTAACTGACAAAGAACTGGCGATTCAAGTTGAGATGAAACCAACTGCTGACATTAAAATGCTGCAGGTGAATTTTTTAGTGCCGAGTGTAAAAGCAGAATACATGTATCAGCCTGGAGCGTTTATCAGTCGTTTATTAGGTTCAGATCATAAAGGTGGGCTATCGGATACATTAATCAAAGCGGGGCTTGTTGACTCCGTTATGGCTGGTTTTTATGCCCCACATAGTGATCTGTATTCGCGTTTTTCTCTACAATTTAAACTCACCAATAAAGGGCTTGAATCACAGTCACAAATTATGTCGACACTGTTTGCATTCATTGAGTTAATTAAAGAACAGGGAATCAATGAAACTCAATTTCAAGAACAAAAGAGTAACTTAGATAGAAGGTTTGAATTTCTCAGTAAGCAATCAGGGTTTAACTATGTAATGGGCTTGTCGGCTAATATGCAACTCTATCCAATAAAAGATATTCTTTATTTTCCATATCGTTTAGATGCTTTTAACGCTCAATTTATCGAACAGTTATTAAGTTATTTAACGCCTGAAAATACACGTATATTTTTACTTTCTCCCAATGCAAAAGGGGGAACAGCAATTCCTCATTATCAAGGTGAGTATTCGGTTAATAAAACCGATCTCAAGCAACAACAGCAATGGCTAGATAACGCAAAATCTATTCCGCTCGTGTTACCCGCAAGTAATAGCTGGTTACCGGAAAAGTTAGCGTTAGTAGAAAGACAACAAGCTGGTGAAGCCAAGCAACTTATTAATCAACTTGGTCACTCTGTATGGTTTGCACAAAGCGCTGAGATCGAAGAGCCTAAAGCGAGTCTTCGTTTACAACTGAATAGTGATATCGCAGATCAAAGTGCACAGAATCGCGTCACTATGGCGTTACTATTATCGATACTTAAAAAGCAGTTTTCAGAGCTTAATTTTGTCACACAAGAAGCGGGGCTTAATTTTTCATTCACGCAATCGAATGGTTTGTTAATCAGTACATCAGGTTATAGTGATAAACAAGATAAGTTGTTATTAACGGTGCTTGAGCACATAAAAAACACCTCATTTAGTGAGCAGTCACTACGTCTTGCTAAACAAGATTTACAACGTCGCTTAAATAATAAAGAAAAAATGAAAGCGATGGATTTGGCTTTTGATGGTTTTAGGCAAGTGATACGTCAGCCTGCCTGGTCGGATGAAACCTTGCTTGCACAGATTGATGACTTAACAGTAGAAGCAATCAGTCAATTTAGGGATGAAATATTTCAGCAATCAACTGTGCGCTTATTAGCGCTAGGTAATTTTACAGAGCAACAGGTTTTAGCGCTTGATAAAGAGTTAGTTAAACAAATTTCTGTACAGAAGAAGCCTTTTTATAGTATTAAGCGTTTACAGGCTGAGCCTAAGCAAGGCGCTTTAAACTATATTCGTCGTTCTGTGATGCAAGATGACGCATTAGTCATGGTTCACTTAAGCAAATTTAAAGGCGATAAAGCGCGTGCGACAGCAGAGTTGCTGAATAAATTAATTCAACCTGCTTTTTATGATCAAATTCGCACTCAAGAACAGCTGTCTTACTCGCCATTTACTACTTCTTTTGATGTTAATGATTACGTTGCTTTTGGCTTGTTTACTCAGAGCTCTGCTGCAAGCAATAATCAATTACATCAACGCTTTATTGCTTTTTTAAGTGATTTTAAAAGCAAATTGTCCAAAATCACAGAAGCTGAATTAGCGCAGATAAAAGCGGCTCATATAGCTAATTATACAGCCAAGCCAAGCTCATTAGGTGCTGAATTTAGCTACCTCAAAAATGAATGGCTAACCGGTAAAGATCAGATAAACAATAAGGAAGCTTACATTGCCGCTTTAAACTCTGTGTCGTTGCAGGAGATACAAGCTTTTTATGATGAACTGTTCCTTTCTGAAGAAAACAGGCAATTAATTATTGTACAGACGCAGGGTAAAAAATTCATGGCTAATGCTCCGTTGAGATTACCCAAACAGGTTCTGATAAATAATGTTGATCAGCTAAGCAAGTAGCTGAAATTTAAGGGGCTAGAGGGAAGTTTAGCCCCTTTTTTGATTATTTTTCTTTTGCTGTTCACAAAAAATACAGCTAATTGCTTTTTTTGATCGTAAATTTGATAAAGTGTTTATACTATTACTCGTTTTTTAATCAAAAAGAGCTTTGATTGCATGAACCCGCCTAACTATATATATCAGTTTAGAATCTCTCTTTTTCTTTTTTTATCGCTATGTAGCTCTATGCTTCATGCCACTAGTGTCAAGCTAACTGAAACTGAGATGGATTTTATTAAAGAGAATCCAGTCATTAAAGTACATGCTGAAAAAGCGTGGCGTCCGTTTAACTTTATTGAGAATAATGAAGTAAAGGGCTATTCCAATGACCTTATTAGGTTGGTTGCTAAAAATACTGGCTTAGAGATAGAGTTCGTAGTTGGCTACCATTGGAATGATTATTTACTAATGCTGAAAAATGGTGAAATTGATGTGATCACCAATATGAAGCGTACCCCTGAGCGTGAAAAATATGCCCTGTTTACACAATATAACCCGCTCAAAGCGATTGATGGTTTACTAACTTTAGATGAGACCTCGCATTACTTAGACTTTCATTATCTAAAAAATAAAAATGTTGCCGTTGTGCGTGGTTTCTTTTATGAAGAGTTAATGCGCACTCACTATCCTGATATTAATTTATTACTGACCAATAGTACCGAAGAGTCTGTTGAGCAACTTATTATCGGTAATGTGGATGCTGTATTAGATTCTTACTCCGTAATTAATTTCTATGTGCAACGCTATTTCATCACTGGTGTTACGAATGCGCCACTTTTTGAAAACCCCATTTTTAGTCACCTGCCTCAGTATATGGGAGTTAATAAAAGTAACCCGGTCTTACGTGATATTTTAAATAAAGGTTTACAAGCGATCCCTAATGAAGAGTTGGTCGCCTTGCAAGAGCAATGGGCATTATTGGAGAAGAAAAAGAATACATTTGTTGATACAAGCTTCCAACAAATAATGCCTGTTTTTACTGAAGGGGAGCTAATCTATTTAAAGTCTAAAAAGCAGTTAAACATGTGTGTAGACCCAGATTGGTTACCTATTGAAGGAGTCAGAAATAGCGCTTATACCGGTATGGGGGGCGATTTTTTGCATCTCTTTAAACAACGCTTATCAACACCGATTGAGCTTATTAAAACAGAGAGCTGGTCGCAAACATTACGCTATATGAAACAAGGTTTGTGTGACTTTATTCCTATCATCAATCGTACTGAAGCATTAGATAAGCAGTTTGCTTTTACTTATCCTTATTTACGTTTTCCATTGGTGTTAGTCACTAAAAAAGAACGTATCGTACATACTTTAGAACAGGTGTTACATAGACCGATCGGTATTGTAAAGGATTATGCCTTTAAACAAGATTTTGAGAAAAATTACCCACAGGGAGAGATTAGGGAATTTACCTCTGCTGAGGCAGGCTTAAAAGCGGTAAAAAGTGGTGAAATATATGCATTTATTGACTCTTTACCAGTAATGGCTAAATTACTCCAAAAGGATTATCCCGAGATAAAAATTGTCGATAAACTCGATTATTTACACAGTTTGTCATTAGCCACTGCAAACAATGATCCCGCATTAGTTGGTATCTTTAATAAAGTACTTGCTACTATCACCGCAAAACAGCATGAAGATATTGTAAATCGTTGGTTGCCCGTTGTGTATGAAACTAAACAAAGCGTAACTTGGTTATGGTATCTATTGATTAGTATTGTGTTCATCTTCTCTTTATTACTATTTCGTAATCAAGTACTCAAAAACAGTAATGTAAAATTACAGGATATGCAGGATAAATTAGAGCAGTTAGCGATGCGTGATTTTTTAACTGGATTGCCTAATCGACATTATTTTCTTGAACAGCTAGAAAAAGAGTGGGCTCGTGCGAATCGTTCTAAGCAACCGCTTTCTGTGGTTATTTTTGATATTGACCAGTTTAAGGAATTTAATGAACGTTATGGTCGCCTAGCTGGTGATAGTTGTTTGATTGAGTTGTCACAGCGCCTTTTGGTTGCAATTAAACGCCCTGCAGATGTTGTTGCGCGCTATGGCGGTGAAGAGTTCGCGCTTATATTGCCAGATACTGATGAGGAAGGGGTGGAAACGATAGTGGCTGAGTTATTTTACTTGCTCAAACAATGGGCGCTTCCTCATGCTGGTGCGGTTAGTGGCAATCTCTTAACGGTAAGCGCAGGCAGTTCGACACTTAATTATAATGTTAAATACGGTGTTGAGGAGTTAATTCGTCGTGCTGATAACGCTCTTTATAAAGCCCAAGAAAAAGGTTATAACCAACTGATGCAATATCAAAAAAAACGAGGTGATTAAACCTCGTGTCCTGCCGTTATAAAATGCGTTATTTATTGCCTTTGTTATTATGTATTTTATCGTGCTAATCAGGGTGATTAGTTTTTAATAATTATGATGATTGTTGCTATAATCAGCCTTCATTTTTTATAAGGTTTAATTATGCGCCCAAGTAACCGTACTCCTGAAGAAAACCGCGAAGTTAAAATAACTCGAAACTTTACAGCCTATGCAGAAGGCTCTGTATTGATCGAGGTAGGGAATACGAAAGTGCTTTGCAACGCCTCTGTTTCCGATTCAGTACCGCGCTTTTTAAAGGGTAAAGGGAAAGGTTGGGTCACTGCAGAGTATGCTATGTTACCGCGAGCGACACATAGTAGAAATATGCGTGAAGCTGCAAAAGGTAAACAGGGCGGTCGTACTTTAGAGATTCAGCGTTTAATTGCGCGTTCACTGCGAGCTGCGGTTGACCTAAAATTATTAGGTGAGAATATGATCACTGTTGATTGTGATGTCATTCAAGCAGATGGTGGTACACGTACGGCTTCCATCACCGGTGCATGCATTGCGCTTGCTGATGCATTAAATTGGATGGTTGCTCAGGGTAAAATAAAAAAGAACCCTCTCAAGCAAATGATTGCAGCCGTTTCAGTGGGTATCTATCAAGGTACACCTGTATGTGATTTAGATTATGCTGAAGATTCAAATGCTGAAACGGACATGAATGTCGTGATGACAGAAACAGGTGGCATGATTGAGATACAAGGAACAGCGGAAGAAGGTGCCTTTAGCCATGAAGCGCTATTGGCAATGTTAAGCCTTGCAAAAGGCGGTATTGATAAATTAGTAATAGAACAGAAAAAAGCATTAAGCGGAGAGTAGTAATGAAAGCGTATCAAAAAGAGTTTATTGAGTTTGCCATCGAAAAGCAGGTTTTAAAATTTGGCGAGTTTACTTTAAAGTCAGGCCGTGTGAGTCCTTACTTTTTTAATGCGGGGTTATTTAATACAGGTCGTGATCTGGCTCGTTTAGGACGTTATTATGCTGCCGCGTTGCAAGATTCAAATATTGAGTATGATCTACTATTTGGACCTGCTTATAAAGGCATTCCAATAGCTACTACGACAGCAGTTGCACTATCAAATGACTATGATTTAGATTTACCTTATTGCTTTAATCGCAAAGAAGCAAAAAGCCATGGAGAAGGTGGAAGCTTAGTTGGCTCAGAACTAACTGGTAAAGTGATGCTAGTGGATGACGTTATTACTGCTGGTACTGCAATTCGTGAATCGATGGATATTATTAATGCTCATAATGCTGAACTTGCAGGGGTATTAATTGCATTAGATCGCCAAGAAAAAGGTAAAGCGGAATTATCTGCTATTCAAGAAGTTGAACGTGATTATGATGCGCAAGTTATCTCTATTGTGCAGCTTGCTGATGTAGTTACTTACCTTAAAACACTGCCTGATATGCAGCAACATCTTGACTCTGTCCAAGCTTATCGAGAACAATACGGAATTTAAATATATCTCATTACGTCATTCGATGAACTAGCTCAGACTTGACCTGACAGCTACATATCTTGTAATTGTTAGTTTAGGCTTGAGCTAGATTGTACAACACAATGCCTTTACGGCAAATGCAGAGGGTGTTGTGTAGCAAATAAATTCACACATCAACATCCCTCGAATAGTTACTCAAAAGTACGTTGCTTTTTAGTCTTAACCGTTGCGATATATGCATGCCAGCTAGCAAAACTCAGCATTGGCATAATTGCAACAAAAGCGATACCTGAAGTTAAAAAGCCAATTGCAACACTAGCGATAATAATAGCCCCCCAAATACACATTACGAGAAGATTATTTTTTACAGCATTTGCTGAGGTAAATATCGCTGTCATAATATCAACTCGGCGTTCCATAATAATTTGTGGTGTAAATGCAGAAATAACAAGTACAGTCATCGACAAAACACCACCAATTAAAGAGCCAACCCCTAAGAACACAGCCATGTCCATTAATGACGCATTAGCAGCGGTAGGAAAAAGTACAAATACCAGGCTCGCCAATCGTACCCAAGCAATCATAATCAATAATAGAATAACAGCAAACGCCCAAAGACTAATTTGATTTCGCAACAGGGCTTTTACACTGTGGTTGAAGGATGGTTTATGCCCTTTTTCAATCTCCCAAGCAACGTCATAGAGTGCAGAAGCAAACACAGGGCCAATTAATGTAAAGGCAACAACCATTGGAATAATAAACATTGGGCTAGCTTCTGCTGAAAGTAACTGCAATGCTGCATAGGGAATAATGCTAAATAGTATCCCGTACCCAATGCTAATGAATGGGCTACTTAAAAAATCTTTTATGGCTAACGATAACCAGTGAAATGGAGCCGCCACTTTCAACTTGTGGCACGCTATTGTTCTTGCGTATTCTGAGCTTGGGTGCGAAAACGTTTGTGTAGTTGGCATGTTACTCTCCTGAAAATAGCAATGGACGATAAAATGCAATACGTAAGAACTTTTCAAAAAGTTCATTTTTTAATCGACAGTCAGTGAGTTGAAAAATTAATTAATGGATTGAAGCAGAGAAGATACGATATGTAATGATTATATAAGTGCAATCAATTGATGCTCGTTTTCTTAATTTTACCTGTTAAAAATAGCCTGATTGAAAGTGCAAACTCAAATAAACGACTGTCTCAAAAAAGGAAATTGATTCAGCCCGATAAAATTATTGCTTTTCAA
The DNA here is from genome assembly GCF_002835465.1 of Psychromonas sp. psych-6C06. Classification (NCBI taxonomy): domain Bacteria; kingdom Pseudomonadati; phylum Pseudomonadota; class Gammaproteobacteria; order Alteromonadales; family Psychromonadaceae; genus Psychromonas; species Psychromonas sp. psych-6C06. The sequence continues at coordinate 188,386 of NZ_PIZM01000009.1, forward strand.
ACAGGTAGCTAATTTCACCTAGTCTCAGGGAAGCATCAAAACATGACTACTAACTACTATAGGTCCGCTTTAACATACCCTAGGGGCTTTTGATTTTTGCCGTTTAAGTGTTGCATACTGTTTAACTAAAAAATAGCGTAAGCGCAAAGCATGCTGGGCAAGATTTACTGAACAATTTTAACGTTTTCGCCTATTGATATGGCATAAGCACACGGTCTTGGCTGGTTATATATTTCTCTTTGAGCTTTTTATATTTTAAACTGGCTGATGGTTGCATTTAACTCTTTGGTTAACAACTCTACCGCTTGATTACATTTTTCAACCGTATGGTAACCCTGCTGCATATCATTATAACCATCTTGAATGTTTACCATATTCCGTGTTATTTCTTCTGTAACGCTGGTTTGCTCTTCTGATGCGGTAGCCACTTGTTCATTAATTAGATTAATCTGTTGAATAAATGCGTTTATGTGAGAAATGTTTTCGCCAGTATGCCTTGCGTCTTCCACACTTTGTTCAACGACTTTAATACCATTACTCATTGCTTGTTGTGCTGCTGTAGAGCTTGCTTGTAGCTCACAGATCATGGTTTCTATCTCAGTAGTAGAATCTTTTGTCTGAAGCGCTAAGCTACGAACTTCATCTGCTACAACAGCAAACCCTCGGCCTGAGTCACCTGCGCGTGCCGCTTCAATGGCTGCGTTGAGTGCTAATAAATTGGTTTTTTCAGATATTTCTTTAATCACATTAAGAAATTTTCCAATGTTCATCGCCGCGTTATTTAACTTCTCAATAACAGCGGATGCGCTATTGAGTTCGTGTGATAGGTGGTTGATATGCATAATTGTTTCTTCGACTTCATCATTACCATGTTTACTCTCGCTGCTTGCACTGGCTGTTTCTTGAGCAGCTTGAATGGCATTACGTGCAATTTCTGCTGCAGTGCTATTCATTTCTGTTGTTGCGGTAACGACCTGAGTAACTTGATCTGAGCCATTATTAATCGTACTTGAGATGAGTAAATTATGTTCAATATTTTCATCTAGATTGTTTTTCAGTTGCTCCGTGGTATTTTGTATTGTTCGTACTAAAGTTTGTAAATGACAAAGTAACTGATTAATTGTGCTACTTATCGTTCCAAGTTCATCCCCGCTATCGACTTCAATGCGAACTGTTAAATCATTACTATTGGATATGATGTTTAGCTTAGTGGTTATCTCTTCAATGCCTTTATCAAGCTGTGAGCCGATATAAAAGGTGAGCAGTAACACAACAAAAAGTGTGATTAAAATGGTTGTAGCCAAACTAATTAGATTATTTTGATTGTCTGAAATGAGTTGTTCGTTGTCGTTGTATAATTCTTTTAAAAGTTGCACTTCAACTGATTTTAAAAGGTTTATTTTTTGCGTGATAGTGGCGAACCAGACGGTAGGATCAACGTTAAAGTTACCTTCTTGCATTTTAGTAAGTGCTATTTTTCTATAATCGTTTACCTCGTCTATAGCCTTGCCTGTAACACTACTATCGTATGTTTTGACCTGTATTCCATTCGCATGAGCTTTAAACTTATCATAGTAAGCTTGTTGCTCTGCTAATAGTCGTATGAATTTTTCGAGTAACGCAGGCGTAAACTTATCATTGGCGAATACATTGCTCATGATAGCCCGTTCAATACCCGCCCGTTCTTTATATTGAAGGAAGCTACCAATTGCAGTCGCTGAAATAGCCAATGATGCATTTTTATTATTGTTGGCAGCATTGTCCATTATAGATAATAAAAGTGCATTTAAATGGGTATAAAAAGCGACTTCCTCTTTGACTGTTACAGTGAAGTTATCAACACGATTACGCATTTCAGGGATTTTATTTAATTCGATGTCTATTTGTGAAAAGAGATTTTCAAGTTGGGGTGGAAGTTGAGCGCTCTGTCTAAACTGTCGCAGTGTATTTTGTTTTTGGTCGCTTTCTGTGCGTTGTTGCTTAAGAATATCTTGAAACTTTTTACCTTTCGAGCCTAAGAAACCGGCTGAAGCACCACGCTCTTTTTGTAATTCATGAACCAGAAGTGCACTGGCCGAAGCTGACTCTGTGAGAATAAGCATCTCTTCCAGCATTTTTTTATTTTGATAAGTTTGATTGAAATTGTAAGCTGCCAAAGCAACAAAACAGAGTAGAGGAAGTATTGTTAAGCCCATTATTTTTCGATGGATAGATATATTGTTAATAAAAGACAGCATCTGATTTCCTCAATCAATGAATGTCTAATAACTGTAGGGTAGGTCAACTATTTTTCAAGAAAAGATAATTATAAAGGCAAGTGTTTTAAAGAAAGTATGATGCAGACTAATGTAATTAGCCTGCATCATTGATTATGATTATTTATACCTCGTTGTCATTCACTTTTAATAACAATGTCTCATCAAATTCTTTACGCTTTTGATGTGAACTTGCAATAAATGAGTAAATAACCGGCAAAATAAATAGGGTAAATAGGGTACCGATTGATAAGCCTGCTACGATCACAACACCGATCCCAAATCGACTTTCAGCGCCTGCCCCTGTTGCAAATAAAAGAGGAATAAGACCCGCAACCATCGCCGCCGTTGTCATTAAAATTGGACGTAAACGAACGGTTGCTGCGCGTTTTACTGCCTCTATACGATCAACACCGTTATGTAGTTGTTCCTCTTTTGCAACTTCTGCAATCAAAATACCATGCTTGGTGATTAGTCCAACGAGTGTGATCAACCCCACCTGAGTATAGATATTCATTGTTGCGGCCCCCCATGCGAGAGCAACCAAGGCTCCACTGATCGCTAATGGCACCGTCATTAGAATAACTAACGGATCGCGGATACTTTCAAACTGACTTGCTAGTACTAAGAAAATAATCAGTACTGCGAGTAAGAAGGTCATATAAAGTGCGCTGCCTTCAGTCACAAATTGACGTGCCTCACCTAAGTAATCGTGACGATAACCTTGAGGTAATTTAGTCGTGGATAACTCTTCAAAGAAGCTAATCGCATCACCCATTGCAAAGCCTGGGGCTAATACAGCGCCAATTGTTGCGCTATTTAGTTGATTAAAGTGAGGGAGCGAACGAGGCTCAGCCACGACATTAATATCAATGAGTTCGCTTAGTGGCAACATGTCACCATTTTTTGCTTTGACAAAAAAGGCGCCTAGCTTATCAGGTGATAAACGGTATTTACGCTCAACTTGTGCGATAACTTCATAGCTTCGGCCATCAAGGTCGATACGGTTTAGATAGCCGTCACTTAATAAAGTACCTAGTGTGATACCGATATCTTGCATCGTAACGCCATAAGCACCAGCTTTATCGCGATCTATACTGATATTCATCGTTGCAGAGTCAAAGGCGAGGTCTAACTCAGAATAAACAAAGTTAGGGTTTGCCTGTGTTGCTGCTAATACATCAGCTGCGATTTCAACTAAGCTTTCAAACGGGTTTGAAGTGGTGATAACAAACTGTACTGGTAAACCACCTGATGAGCCTGGTAATTCAGGCATTTGGAAGGCTGTTGTTGCAACAGGCGCAATGGCATCAAAGTCATTTTTTAGGTTGGTTGACAGCTGTTTAGGATCAATATCACGCTGACTCCATGGTTTCATGATCGCGATACCAAATGCTTGGTTCGCATTAGGAACACCAGACATTGCTAAGCTACTTTGCACTGAAGGTTGTTCTGAAATTCTTGCAGTGACTTCCTTCATGCTGTTTTCGATGTAATCTAAGTTGGCATTAGAAGGTGCCTTAGACATCATCATTAATGCCCCTTTATCTTCCGATGGTGCCAGCTCTGAAGGAATGAACTTAAACAAGAAAGGCAATGAAACAAATACCAAGATAGCAAATAAAATTACTGCAGGGCGACGTACCATTAGCGTATCAAGTAGGCGCGAATAAGTGTTTGTTAAGCCTGTCAGTATTGTATCGACACCTTTTTCAAAGCGATTCGGTTGATGGTTACTTTTCAGCATCACACTACACATCATTGGTGAAAGTGTTAAAGCGACTAGCCCCGATACAAATACTGCTCCCGCGAGTGTTAATGCGAATTCAGTAAATAATGAACCTGTAATACCGCCCATTAATGCAATTGGCGCATAAACAGCTGCTAAGGTGATGGTCATTGAGATAACAGGTACGGCAATCTCGCGTGTTCCAATAATTGCAGCTCTGAAGGGAGGTTCACCGGCTTTAATATGTCGATCCACATTCTCTACAACAACAATTGCATCATCAACAACCAGCCCGATTGCTAATACCATTGCTAAGAGAGTCATTAAATTGATGGTAAAACCAAACATCTGCATTACCACTAAAACACCAATTAGTGACAGTGGTATCGTGATGATCGGAATAACAACTGCTCGCCATGAACCTAAGAAAAGGATCATAACAACTAATACAATGAGACCTGCTTCACCAATTGTTTTAATTACCTCAGCGATAGACTCTTCAATGGCAATCGTTGAATCATAAAGTACATCCATCTTAATAGAGCTTGGATTGTTCTTTTGTAGATCCGGTAACATTTCACGTACGCCGGCAGTAATATCAAGAGGGTTTGCTGTGGGAGCTGCATCAATCGCAACCACAACAGCATCATTACCATTTGCCATCGCACGGTAAATATCATGACTTTTTTCCAAGGAAACCTTGGCGATATCCTGTAGACGAATTGTTTTACCATCTTCACGAGTTGCAACAATAAGGTTCTCTAACTCGTCAGCGGTCGAAACTTGTGTTTCTGTATTACCGTTAAAGAGTGTGTAATAGCCATTTGCTTGACCCGTTGCAGACTGAATATTGTTTGCCTGAAGTATTTGTACAACGTCCGTTGTGGTTAAGTTAAAGCCAGCCATGCGTTCAGGATCAAGCCAGATTCGCATTGCAAAAGCGGTACCGCCGTACAGGTTAACTTTTGCTACCCCGTTAATACTAAATAATTGTGGCTTGATAACTCGCTCAAGGTAGTCAGTGATCTGACTTGAATTAAGCTCTTCACTTGAGAATGAAATGTAAATAACAGATGTTGATGAGCCCGTACTCAAGTCTATTGTAGGGTCTTCTGCTTCACTTGGTAGCTGAGAGCGAACACTATTTACCTTCGCTAATATATCGGCAACCGCCCCATTGGGGTCTGTGTTTAGCTTCATATAAACTGTGATGCTAGATACACCCATATAACTCTGTGAAGTCATAAAGTCGATATTGTCGGCCTGCGCAATTGCTTGCTCAATCGGTTGCGTGATAAAGCCTTGAATTAGATCTGCGTTAGCACCGTAATAGCTGGTACTAACTGTGATTACGGTGTTAGTCATATTAGGGTATTCACGTACTTGCATCTTGCCAAGTGCTTGTAACCCTAACAGTACGATTAATAAGCTCAGTGATATTGCTAGTACTGGGCGTTTTATAAATGTATCTGTAAATTTCATGATCAGCCCTACAGTGCTGGAATTTCAGCTGGTTTATTAAGAATATCAGACTCTACAATTGTCACACGCGCGCCATTGCTTAAGCGTACTTGGCCACTAGTCACAATGGTATCGCCATCGTTAAGTCCTGATAAAATGTGTACTTCACCATCAATGCTTTCGCCAAGCTTTACAATCTTTTGGTCGACTTGTTTAAAGGTGTCGCCTGATTCTGAAGTTTGATCGCTAATAACGTAAACTGTTTCACCATATAGCGTATAGTTGATCGCTGTTTCTGGTACCGTAATCTGTTTTTCAATCGTTGGTAAAACAATATTAGCCTTAGCAAACATCCCCGAACGTAGTTTATGATCTTGATTTGGAATATCTGCTTGAACTTGAATGACACCACTTTGGTAATTGACCGCGGGTTCGATAGCTGAAATGGTACCTTCAAAGGTATTATCTGCTTGTGCATCTACAAAGATTTTCATTTTTTGCCCAATATAAATCTTATTGAGATCGTTTTGTGGAATAGTAAAACGCAGTTGCATACGGCTGATGTCTTCTAAGCGAACAATGTCGGTGCCATCTTTGAGGTATTCACCCATGAATACATTACGTAATCCGGCGATACCATCAAAAGGAGCGCGGATAATACGGCGACTAATCGTTGCTTGGTAGCTTTCGATTTGCCCTTGTAGAGCAAGTAAATCTGCTTCTGCACTATCTACTTGTCCCTGTGAGACTGAGCCTTTCTTAAACAATGAAACCATACGTTTGTAGTTACGTTCAACCGATGGTAAGCGTCCTTGAGAGGCTTTTAAGTTTGCTTCTTCAACTTCAGAGTCTAGATAAATAAGTGCATCACCCGATTTAAGTTGCTGACCTGAAACAAAATTAATTTTAACTACTTTACCAGATACTTCATTCGTAATTGTTACGCCTTGATTAGGTTCAATAAAACCGATTGCACGAAGGTGAGGCGTCCAATCATGCAAAGATATATCTTTACCGGTTACTGGAAATTCAGGTATTGGTCGATTGGCCAGATATTCTTTGATTTTTTGTGCTTTGAACATATTAAATCCAATAACACTACCAAAAACTAGTACGGCTAATACGATTGCAGAAGCGATCCATTTTTTCATTGTCTTACCTTAATAATTAATGTGTTGTTAAATAACATTGTTATGTTGCTTTTGAATAATATTCCATGATGCATCACGTACCTGCACCAATATTTTTTGATCTATCTGTAAACGCTCTCGTAGTACTTTTTTTGCTAAGCTGATTGAGCTATCAAAACTAAGGGCAACCAGTGCAGGGAGTGGCCAATTATGAAAACGTTTGTCATCTATCCCTTTTTGATAAAATTCGATTAAGCGGTAAAAAGCCTCATCTTCGAAAAGTGTCGTTGTTGTTCTGTTAATGTGGGGGATGCAAAAGAGCATTTCTATCACGGTTAATCGTTGTGGATTGGTTAAGACAGCATTAAATGCATTCTCCCAAAGTAAGTCATACTTTTGTTTTTCATCAAGCGAATTTGACCAACCATTAAAAATGGTTTTTGACGCCTCTAGATTAATAAACTTATGTAATTCAAGCATTAACTCTTCTTTACTATCAAAGTAACGGTAAATAGTGCCTGCCGCAATGCCTGCTGTATCAGCTAACACTTTCATAGATAGACCGTAAAAACCACGTTCTGCAAGTATTTCTTCTGCAGCTTCTAAAATCTTGATGTGCTTTGGCATCATTTCCTCAGAATAGTGAATGAACGTTCATTATCGTTATTTAAAAGATTAATGCAATCGAAATTATAGCTATAATCTCAATTTGGCTATGTTAAAATTCATATATTTTTCATTTATTGGATAAGTTATGACAATTTTAGTGACAGGCGGTGCCGGTTATATCGGTTCACATACAGTATTAGAGTTATTAACTTCAGGGCAACAAGTCGTGATTGTTGATAACTTATGTAATTCATCAAAAACATCTATTGCGCGTGTAGAAAAGATAACAGGTCAATCGTGTGTTTTTTATGAAGGTGATATTTTAGATAAAGCTTTTTTAGATGATGTTTTCAGTAAGCATGAAATTCAATCTGTCGTTCATTTTGCTGGATTAAAGGCGGTAGGTGAATCTGTTGTTAAGCCGATATTGTATTACCAAAATAATGTACAGGGCACTTTAACGTTATTAGATGCGATGGCTGATGCAGGCGTCTTTAATTTAGTATTTAGTTCATCGGCAACGGTTTATGGTGATCCGGCAAGTTTACCTATTCGTGAAAACTTTCCTGTCGGTGGTACAACCAACCCTTATGGCACTTCTAAGTTGATGGTCGAGATGGTGCTTCAAGATGTTGCTAAATCAGATCCACGCTGGTCATTTGTAATTTTACGCTACTTTAACCCTGTTGGAGCGCATATATCTGGCCTTATTGGGGAAGATCCAAATGGTATTCCTAATAATTTATTACCTTATATATCACAAGTAGCTGTTGGTAAGCTTAAGGCATTAGCGGTATTTGGTGATGATTATGAGACTACAGATGGTACTGGTGTTCGTGACTATATCCATGTAGTCGATCTTGCACTTGGGCACTTAAGAGCGCTAGATAAAATAAACACAACAACGGGCGTGAATATTTATAATCTTGGTACGGGCAATGGTTACTCTGTATTGGAGATGGTAAGTGCTTTTGAAGTCGCTAGCGGTAAGAAGATTGCTTATAACATTTCACCAAGACGTGAAGGTGATATTGCAGCTTGTTATGCTGCTCCTGAGAAAGCATTAGCAGAACTAAGCTGGCAAGCAGAGCGAGGCTTGGATGAAATGATGCAAGATACGTGGCGCTGGCAATCTGAGAATCCAAATGGTTATGCGGAATAACCACAAAGCTAAAGACTAAAAAGCATTTAGCTTTTTATACCAATTTCGCTAATATAGTGATTAAGTATTACGCAGGAAAAAGGAGTTAGTTCAAGGCGAAAATTGATGCAAATGGTTGTTCCCTTTGCGAAATTTTTAACGCTGAAATAGCTTCTTTTAACCAGTAAGATTGATCAGTTATTTAGTGGATTTGGTATTAGTCTTTATGTGCCTTTTTTAATAACATATCGGTAGGGAAGTTGCTCAATGTGACTCTCTAATAGCTGATGATCCATAAAGCGACAGAAGCTAGGTATATCACGTGTTGTTGCAGGATCATCGGCAATCACCTCTAATTGCTCACCAGGTTGCATCTTTCTCACTGTTTTTCGAATCATCATCACAGGCTCTGGACAACGAAGGCCAAGTGTATCAAGTGTTTTGAAATTGTCATTGGACATTAAAATTACTCTGTAATAAAGGCTGGTTTTTTAAGTCTAAAAAACTCTAAAAAGGTTAATAAAATATTACTAAGCTTAACTTTGTGATCTAAATCATATTCTAAGGTGGGCTTATGTTTCAAGTTAATCATCGTATTTATATTTATTTAGCTATTTTAATCAGTACTACTTTGATCCCTATTTTTCCCTTTGTATATATTCAGCCAAGTGCTTGGCCGATGGCGATGTTAATGGCATCGGTGGCACTCTGGATTGAGATTAATGATCGCACTCCCCCTAAGTAATACTTGGTTAAATACTAAGGCTCATTCAAACCAGTGCGGGAAGTTTTCTTTTAATAAAGGGATATAAGCACGTGCAATTGGTAAGCGTTCACCATCTAATTCTATCTCATATTTTATTTTACTGAGCTGTACAATACGTAAAACTTTACGTGGGTTAACTAAGTAAGAACGATGAATTTGTAGCAGGCTTTCATCTTTGAAGTAGAGTTTTATATTTTTAAGGCGCAATGAAAGGTAAATAGTATCTCTGTTATCGCAGACTATACCGCTGTAACCTTTATCTGCTTGAATATATTTTATGTGGTCTTTCTGCGAAGCGATTTCATAAAGCTCTGCTAGTAGTTGTGGTTCTTTTGCAAGTTCACTGATCTGTTTACGCATCATTTGGATCTGTGCAACTAAGCTTTGAAAGTAAGCGACATCCTCATCTTGTAATGGCTCTTTGGTACGAAGCTCAAAACGGTACTGTGCTAGCGAAGAGGGTGATAGCTCTAATACCTCGGACATATCATCGCTTTCTGTTGATGTATGTTGGTGAAGAACATTTTGTCCTTCATAAACGGTGACATTAAGTGATTTATCATCGTTAACAAATAGTTCAAATGCGGCAGCAATAAGCTCTTTTATATCGGTTAACTTTTCTGCTTGTAAACTAAAACTTTGTAAACTCATTAAGCGGTTATGCTCATGATTACTAGTAATAGGCTGTTTTTCTTGTACCTCTTCCTTCTGCTCTGATGGCTCAATTTTTATCGTAGGATCACCATTTTCTTCTACATTAAGTAATAACGCGTTATGGTCTTGTATTTTTTCATTGGTACTCGGTAAGCCAATAAAAAAGATGCCATGGTGGTTGGTACTTTGGAAGGAGATGCTTGAGCCAAGCATACTGGCGCATCGTTTTATCGCTTGTAAAGTCTGCTTTTGATGTACCGTTTCACTGTTGTTATGTTTATGCTCTTTGATCTCAAAACCACTGAGGGCACCTTGCTGTATTGTTTTTATCTGTAGGATAGTATTTTTAGGGTTACGCTGTGCAAGGTAGGAAAGAAGTAAAATGAACAGTTGTTGTAAATAACTTTGATCAACATGCACATTTTTTAGAGGTTGTGATATATCTAAACTAATCGTGATACTTTTTTCTTTTAATTCCGGAAACACAATTTTAATCGCATTTTGAAAAATAGTGAGTGGAGCCAATGCTTCTGGCTTTGGCAAGCTTGAGCTATCCGCTAAGGTTGTTTCATGAAGCAATTGGTGCACTAGCTGGTTGAGCTGATCACTTTGGCATTTTACATTTTCTAGCTTTTGCTCTGTTTCAGGTGTTAGCGGTAATGTTTTTTTATCAATTTGACTAGAAAGTGATTGGATACCTTGAAGTGGTGTTTCAATATGTTGAAGCTGTGAACGCACTTTAATATATTGTGCTTTATCATCTGCATCTTCTTGTTCTTCACTGCGTTGTTTAAAACGCCAATAGATTGTTAGTGCAATACCCATTATAAGGAAGAAGAGGGTAATAAGTACTTTTGCTTTGTGTGTCGTATAAAATGAGTGTAATTGATAGTAGAAGGCTTGTAGTGGATAAAACTGTGCGTATATTTTACTTAATAAAGAGTCAGGCCCTTTTAAATCGTTATGTATTTGACGTAATCCAATACCGCTGTAATGGTTACTTTTAATATAATCAATTTTATGCGCGATTGAATCTTTGTCTTCAAAAGTGATGAAGTGTCCATCAAACTTTTCAGGATTATATAGCCAATGCATCTTCGCATCATTATCCCAATACTTCTGATAGCCTTTTGTTGCCATAAATCCTATTAAGTAGTCTTGTGTGTATAGCCCTGTTCGACCACTATTTGCTGAATCCCAAGTTCCCCATGACACCTTTTTGGCTTTTTGAAACAAACCATTATTTTGATTTTTTACACCATTCCAGCCTGTGGCAAAGGAAGATATATTAAGGATCAGTTTATCGGGTGCTACGTTGTGTTGCTCATATTGCGCTAAAATACTATCAAAGCTACCGACTTCCATTTTCTTTTCAAGTAACTGTTTTTCATGTTCAGAAGACAGTGATAAGGGGGCTAAATGGTTACTGTTTTTTTCCCAATATCCATGAATGTAGTTGGTGGGCACACTGAAATAGTCTAAATAATGCTGTGCTTTATCCATGTCCCAGCTTCCTTGAAATTTAGGCTTTGCTGAGGGGGTGATCATTAAGGTGTAGTGCTGTTTATCCTGCATACTACCGATATCAAGTACTTCTCTTAACTCTTCTAATAGTAAATTTAAATTTTCAGGATCTTCAGATCGACTTGCGCCTTTAATTGGTGCTGGCCAGTCTATTTCAATACCATCCATGCGATATTCACGAATAAACTGCAGTGCTGAAAGTGCAAAGTGGTTTCGTAGTTTAGGTGACGCTGCAATGTCAGAAAAGTATTCGGCACGTCCCCATCCACCGATTGAGATAATAGTTTGCAGGTTTGGGTGTTCCTGCTTTGCTTTATAAAGTTCGCCTAGGCTACCTTGAAAGGGGATTTTCTTAGGGTCATTATCTGGGTAACTATGGTTTATATCGGCGTATTCATCACTGACAACAACATTATATTCCGCATCAATAGCGGCACTTTGGTAAACGATATGTGTTGCTTGTTGAAAGGGAATATCTCGAATGTGGTAATTAGGGCCATAAATTGCCCACTGCTTGTAATAAACAAAAACGTTATCTTGTTGATGGGTGTGTTGATCGGCAAAGACCGATTGTGACAGGATAACACTAAATAGTAGAAATAGGCGAGATAACACGTTGGATCCAAAATGAAGCGACAGATAAGCTTTATTATAGGGGAACTACAAATTAGCTGTAAATGTTTGCCTATGATTGATGCCGTGTTTAGTGAGCTGGGTAGTTTTTAGCTCAGCAGTTAGTCTACTGAGCTAAAAAGAAGTACTTAACCTGTATTACGTAAACCTGCTGCAATACCGGCAATCGTAACCATCAATGCTTGATCGATCACTGGACAAATCTCTTCACCATTTTTACGTGAGCGAGAAAGTAGCTCTGCCTGTAATATGTTTAATGGATCCACATACGGGTTACGTAGTGAAATTGATTCTTTAATCCAAGGCTGTTCTTGCATCAACTTATGATCTGGTATTGTTTCCAACACTGTTTCACGCGTCATGACTAAGTTATCACGTAATCGCTGTCCTAATGGCCATAGCTCCTTCGGCACTAAACGTTCTTCATAAAGCTTGGTGAGATCTTCATCCGCTTTCAAGAACACCATTTCAAACATTTCTAATCGAGTTTGGAAGAAAGGCCAATCACAGTACATCTCTTGTAATAGCTCTTTTTTACCCTCTTCGAGTAATGTTTTCAATGCGGTACCTGCGCCTAACCAAGCTGGTAACATCAAACGGTTTTGACTCCATGCGAAGATCCAAGGGATTGCACGTAAGCTTTCTACGCCACCATTGGGTTTACGCTTTGCAGGTCGGCTGCCTAACGCGAGCTTACCTAATTCTAACTCCGGAGTAACACTGCGGAAGTACGGAACAAAATCTGCTTCTTCACGAATAAAGTAACGGTACTCTTCACAAGATTGCTCTGCAAATTGATCCATTAAATCACGCCATTCTTGTTTAGGCGCTGGTGGTGGTAATAGGTTGGCTTCTAAAATTGCAGCTGTGTAGAGGTTTAGGCTTTGCACGGCAACTTTTGGTAAACCAAATTTAAAGCGGATCATTTCGCCCTGCTCTGTCACACGTAAACCACCTTTTAACGAGCCCGGAGGTTGTGATAATAGCGCTTGATGTGCAGGTGCACCACCTCGACCAATTGTACCACCACGTCCATGGAACAGAACTAATTGGATATCATTCTCATCACTGATTTTTACCAGTGCTTCCTGTGCTTGATACTGTGCCCAGTTAGCAGCCATCACACCGGCATCTTTAGCGGAGTCAGAGTAACCAATCATGACATGCTGTTCACCATTGATGTAACCACGGTACCAATCAACAGCGAATAAGCGTTCCATCACTTCTTTGGCGTTATTCAAATCATCTAATGTTTCGAAAAGTGGTGCAACAGGGATACGGAATGGGCAACCTACCTCTTTTAACAGTAATTGCACTGCTAATACGTCAGAAGCTTCACGTGCCATTGAGATAATATAAATACCTAAAGCTTGTGGATCTGTTTTAGCAACGACTCTACAAGTATCTAATACTTCTTGCACTTCAGCAGATGGTGCCCAGGATGCTGGAATAAGTGGGCGCTTGCTATTTAGCTCTTGTAATAAAAATGCTTGTTTATCGGGCTCACTCCAAGCATTGTAGTCGCCAAGGCCTAAATAGCGTGTTAGTTCTGATAAAGTATCACCATGGCGTTCGCCATCTTGACGGATGTCTAACTTAACTAAGTTAATACCAAAACAAGCAACACGACGAAGAATATCTAAAATTAAACCATCCGCAATCGAGTGCATGCCACAATCTTTTAGTGATTGATAACAAAGTTGTAATGGTGCTTTTAATTGTTCAGTGGTTGTGATTAAGTCACGTGCATCACTTTTTTGATTTTGTAGTACGGCGCTTAATGCTGTTAGTGTTTCTTTTAATTCGCCACGCAGTTTACGTAAAATTACACGGTAAGGCTCATCAACATCACCAACTATTTCGCGTAATGACTCGCTACAGCTCCCCATTGATAATTCTTCAGTAAGCTGTTTAATATCTTGAAGATACAAGCTAACGGCTACCCAGCGACTAGTCAGTAAAACTTCCTGCGTCACTGTTGCTGTTACGAATGGGTTGCCGTCTCGGTCGCCACCCATCCAAGAGGTAAACTTAATTGGAGAAGCATCAAGTGGCAATGTGAGCCCTAATCCACTTTGAAGTTTTTCATCTAATTGACGTACATAAAGTGGCACTGCTTCCCATAGGCTATTTTCAATAACCGCAAAACCCCATTTTGCTTCATCAACAGGAGTTGGGCGATTTTTACGAATGTCGTTGGTATGCCATGCTTGGGTAATTAGTTGTTCAAGACGATTGAGTAACTGATCCCGCTCTTTATCTGAAATGTCAGAAAGCTCTAATAGGCTTAAGCATTCGTTAATCGCAGTATGCTTATGAATTAGTGTGCGTCGAGTGATCTCGGTAGGGTGGGCTGTTAATACCATATCCATCGATAATTCATCGATCACTTTTTGCATGCTTTCTTCAGAGGTCTCTGAATTTTTTAATTTAGCGATTAATTGATCCATCGGATCGGGGCTACAAACGCCACTGTCACAGTGACGTGAAATACCGTGAAACTGCTCAGCAATATTCGCTAGATTTAAAAAATGCGTGAAGGCACGTGCAACGGGTAATAATTCATCATCAGAAAGGTTGGCTAATACATTGATCAATGTTTCTCCATCATCTTCGCTACCTGCGCGAGAAGATTTCGAAAGTTGACGGATCGATTCTATTTTATCTAGAAATTCAGCGCCTAAGTGATCACCAATACTTTTACCTAATAACTGTCCTAATAAACTCACATTACCACGTAAGTTTGCATATTCCTCTGTCATAAATCCTCTCTTCCTGTAATTAAATTACAATATAAAACTGTAATAACACAACTAAATTACCACAAAAGTGGCAACAGTCAATCTTGCACTGTGATTAAACGCTTGCTTTTAACGCAGTTCCTGTAACTAAATTACACAGTAGCGTTGTACTAATTTCTTAATAACCGCCTGTGTAGGTTTCACAAATGATAGGTCTAAATACTCATTAGGTTGGTGTGCCTGTGCAATGTGTCCTGGACCTAAAACAATGGTGTCACAACCTAGTTGTTCGATAAATGGAGCCTCTGTACAGTAGTTTGCGCTTTGTGCCTTATTACCCGTATAAATTTCAGCTTGGGTAATTAAATCGGAATGAGCAGGGCATTGATAGGAAGGAATCGGCTCATGTAAATGATGTATATCAACACTGTTTGGATAGCGCTTTTCGATCTCGCTTAACGATTCTTTTACTGTGATAAATAGCTCGTTTGTACTTATACCAGGAATAGGACGCATATCAATGTGTAAGTCGCAACAGCCACAAATACGATTTGGGCTATCGCCACCATTGATAGCACCAAAGTTTAATGTGGGGTAGGGGACTGCAAAGTGTTCATTGTGGTATTTATCTTTGAATTGTTGTTGTACTTTTTTTAATTCACCAATGACAAGGTGCATGATCTCAATTGCATTTAATCCTTTATCAGGATCTGAACTATGCCCACTGTGACCTGTAATGCGTATTCCTTCCGACATATGCCCTTTATGCATTACAACCGGAACCATTCCTGTTGGCTCACCAATAACAGCATAATCAGGTTTGATCGACTTTTGTTGTGCAATAGCTTGCGCCCCTGACATAGTCGTTTCTTCATCTGCGGTAGCTAAAATACGCAATGGTTTATGTAGTTTAGAAAGGTCGGTACTTTTTAATACTTCGATAACAAAAGCAAAAAATCCTTTCATATCAATCGTACCTAGGCCATATAGGCGGTTGTCTTTTTCAATTACTTTGAATGGATCACTTGCCCATGCTCCCTCGTCATAAGGAACGGTATCAGTGTGCCCTGCGAGTAATAACCCTCCATCACCACTGCCATAGGTTGCGATTAAGTTGAATTTTCCTGGAGAGCCTTTGACTTCGGTTATTTCATTGCTAAAGCCGAGCTCTTCTAGCCATGAAGCCAGTTGGTTGATCACCGCTAGGTTACTTTGATCCCATGAGCTATCAGTCGAACTAATTGAGGGGATTGCGATAAGTCCTTTATACAAGTCAATAAACGTTGGCAGTGCCATAGGTATCCCTTTAATGAATAAGCGAAGCTTTAATTTAAACAAAAAAAAGCCTTAAGTAAAAACTTAAGGCTTTTAGTTTAACTAAAACTCATTATGTTACGGTAAAGTTATACAGTAAATTTACTGACTTCTGAGATAAGCTTGTTAGCTTGTGTTTCAAGCTCATTACTCATTTCATCATTCTGCGTCGATGTTTCACCTGAATTTTCTGCGACATCACGAATAGAAACAACATGACGGTTTACCTCTGCTGCTACCACACTTTGTTCTTGAATTGCTGTTGCAATGGCAGTGTTCATATCCATGATACCGACGATGTCTTCATTTATTTGGGCTAACATCTGTCCTGCTTGGTTTGCTTGCTCTGCACTCTCTTTGCCTTCCTCTCGACAATCTGTCATTAATGAGACGATATTTTGAGTGCGGCTTTGCAGTGAACTGATAATGTTTTCTATCTCTTTTGTTGACTCTTGAGTACGGCTAGCGAGCGTACGAACCTCATCAGCCACGACGGCAAAACCGCGCCCTTGTTCGCCGGCTCTTGCCGCTTCAATAGCTGCATTTAGCGCCAGTAAATTAGTTTGTTCTGCAATACCTCTAATAACATCTAATACACTACCAATGGTTTCGCTATCTTTAGAAAGGTTAATCACCACATCTTCAGATTCAACTAATTTACCAGAAAGTATGTTTATCTGCTCTATAGTGGCATCAACACCTTGTTTACCAATGGCCGCATTTTGATTCGTTTGTTCTGCTTTATCGGCCGCATCAGTAGTATTACTTGCAATCTCCTCAATAGTGGCAACCATCTCAGTAACAGCTGTAGCAACCATGTCAGTTTCTTGCATTTGTGCCTGAACTCCCTCGTGAGCTTGATGTATATTAGCTGTGAGTGTGGTTGCCGCTTGGGTTACATTGTTTGCCGACTCTTGTGTCGAGATAATCAATGCGTGGAAATTTTTAATCATGCCGTTAAATGCATGTGCCATCTCAGCCAGTTCATCATTGTTCTTTGTTGAAACGACGATGGTGAGATCGTTAGTTTCGGCAATTTGAACAATAGAGCGCTTAATAAAGGTAATGCCACTCATAATGCTACGGCTTACGATAGAGCCGATAACAATAGATAGGATTAATGCAATAGCAAAAAGAACATAGGTTACGCTACTGATCGATTTGATATAACTATCAATAGCTACATTGGTTTTTACAACCAATGCATTTTGTTGCTGAATAACCATCGCTGAACTATCAAAGAGAGCTTTACGAAGGCCACTTTGGGCATCGTAACCAAACACTTTTTGCTCTGCAGCAAGGTCAAGAAAAGCTTTTTTATATTTAGGTAAAGAGTAGTTAACTGCGGTTTTTTTACCGATAGAAAGGCTACTATCTTCAACACCATTAAGTAATTGTTTGTAAATACGCTCATATTTTCTAATGTGTTTACGGTCAAAGTCCATTAAAAAATCTTTTTCGTAACGGCGTAATTGCAAGGTTAAACTAAGCATTTCAAAATCAGATTTTCCAATTGAACGTTCTACTTGCTTCACTGCTTTAGTGAGTGCGCCATAAAGACCATCTTTCGTTGTGAGACCTATTCTTTGTTGTGACTCAACAAGAACATTAAATTGCTGTCTGTATTCAGTTAAGGCAGAACTGAGAGTTGCTATCTCGGAGGTCGATATACCCATTTCGACTAGTGTGCGTTTTACTTTTTCTAATTGATCAACGACCTTGGCATCCTGCGCCGTAAAGTCATCAACATCAGTCAATAACTTTTGAGCAATAAAGTTCTTCTCGTAGTGCCGTAATTGTAAAATACCTGACTCTATTTCGCCGATATCCTGAGCAAGAGTGATATCTTTTTGTAACGCTGAAGAAGAAAAATTTAATAGCAACAACATCGCGAGCATGCTGGCGATGGAGATAACAGTATTAGCGATTAATTTATGTTTTATTAGCATGGTAGTTTGCCCAATTTTTTTTACATGAATATCTAATGGCTGTTTATAGCTTATGTTGCTATTTCGTAACCATCCAGAAAATAACCCGAATTAACTTTTTTTTGTGATAATACCCATATGAATCGTTTTAATACGTGTTTATTTACTTCTGTTGCAATTGCGTTTTGCGCTTGGAACACTATTGCAATATTGGCATCTATGATCATGATAGCGATAACAGCATTATTCATTTATGCTAACACTCGACCTGCCTCTGCGATTCATTTATAGCTTTATTAACCTTCCTCGCAACATTCGCTTATCAAGCTGCTGATGTTGCCGGTATGCGTTTGTAATGAACTAATTATATTTTTATCTATTTGGTTGAGTCTTATGTAAAGTTGTTAAGGCACAAACCTTATCGGCAACCATTGCTAAGTCTTTACCCTATTCAACTCAATAACTCTTGATGTTTCAATTTTTCCAATGCTCTGTGACAAGGCAAACTACTGTTGTAATGTATCCGAGCTTAATTTTAAAAAGGACAACATAGTAAACATACTCAGTATTGATCTGTTGGTGTATACCATAAGTTTATGTTTTTGAGCATGAATGTATTGCCTAGTCATTAGTTTCAATATTTATGTTAACTAAATTGTAATAATGGATGCCAAAATCGCCAGTGAGCGGAGCAGAAAAGCCCTATTTTTTAGGTACTAGAAATAAAAATTTAAGGTTAATGGTTAGTTGGTATTTACTTGATGGTGATTTCATCACCTTGACGATAATCAGGCAAGGTGATGAAATTTAGAGTGAATTAGACTTGAAAGCGACTTATCTCCTCAGTCAATACACTCGCTTGTTGTGCAAGCTCTTCACTCATTTCACTATTCTGTACAGATGACTCTCCAGTTGATTCCGCGACATCGCGTATTGATACTACGTGTCTATTAACCTCTGTAGCGACTGCACTTTGTTCTTGAATGGCGGTTGCAATCGCCGTGTTCATATCCATTATGCTAATAACATCACTATTTATTTGCTCTAGCAAGTCACCAGCAACACTTGCTTGCTCGCTGCTTTGCTGACCTTCGTCACGACACTCGGACATTAACGTCACTATATTGGAGGTACGATTTTGTAGTGTACTAATGATGCTCTCAATCTCTTTGGTTGACTCTTGGGTGCGACTGGCTAGTGTTCGTACTTCGTCGGCTACGACAGCAAAGCCACGGCCTTGTTCACCTGCTCGGGCCGCTTCAATGGCTGCATTAAGTGCTAATAAATTCGTTTGTTCTGCGATACCTCGAATAACATCTAATACACTACCAATAGTAATACTATCTTCTGCTAACTGATTAACCACGGATTCAGACTCAGTTAATTTATCGGAAAGAACTGCAATTTGCGTAATAGTCGCATCTACACCTTTTTTGCCTTTATTCGCATTGTTATTAGTTTGTTCTGCTTTATCGGCAGCATCTGTGGTGTTATTTGCAATCTCTTCAATGGTGGCAACCATCTCTGTAACGGCCGTTGCGACCATGTCGGTTTCTTGCATTTGCGACTCAACACCGGCATTTGCTTGATGAATATTCTTACTTAATGAACTTGTTGCTTGTTCTACAGTGCCTACGGATTGTTTGACCGATAAGATAAGATGTTGGAAATTACTGAGCATATGATTAAAAGCATCCGCCATGTCTGCTAATTCATCTTTATTGGTTGATTGCACAGTAATAGTAAGGTTGTTGGTATCGGCAACTTCTGTCATAGAGTTTTTAATATGCGTAATTCCCCGTGTAATACTCTTGCCGATAAACCACGCGATTAAGCTTGCAAGTAGTATTGAAACAGCAAAGATAGTGTAGGTAAGCTGGGTCATTGAAGTAATGTATTCGGCCACTGACTTGTTCGTTTCAGTCATTAAACTTGTTAATGTCTTATCCACTTGGTGGATGGTTGCGCGCATCTCTTTTTGTATGCCACTATTTGAGTTATAACCCATATTTTTTTGTTCGTTAACTAGGTTCAAAAATGCTTTTTTATAGTTATCCATGGCTTTATCGATAGCGACTTTTTGGCCGCCTTGGAGGTAACTATTGTCAATGATTATGTCAAATTTATCATGGTTTTTCAGAAACTGGGTGACGTATTTATCATCTATGCGAAGCATAAAATCTTTTTCATTTCGTCTTAGCTGTAACATCATGCTGGTGGCTTGAAAGTCATCTTCGCCTAAAATACTTTCAACTTCATGTACTGCTTTACGTAGTGCCCCATATAAACCCGTTTTTGGAGTTAATCCTATTGTAGTTTGTGCGTTTACTAGCTTTTCGAAATGTGCCTGGTATTGATTAAGAATACTTTGTAGTGAGGAGGCCGCACTACTATCAATATCGATATTATTTAAATCGTGTCGTAAATCATCTAGCTCACTCTGTAATTGGCTAATACGTGCTTTGAATTGATCAAGGTATTTTAGGTTTTTTCGGGCTAAAAAGTCTTTCTCGTTTCGTCTAAGTTGTAAAATATCCGCTTCTACTTTACCTATTGTTTGTGCAATAACGATATCTTTTTGTAAAGAACTGGAAGTGTAAATAACTAGAATCAACATTATCAGCATGCTGATAATGGATATCCCTGTATTAATGATTAACTTATTTCGAATTAACATGATAGAGCCTTTAATTTACAGTTGATGTACTGACTAAGTGTAATTGCAATTTCATATCTTGCACGTTGTGCAATGATGAAGTAGCTATTATTTATTTGAAATAACGCTAATTATTAGCACTAAATCTGAAATCAACCTGATTTCTATTTAAAACGGGGTGGTTTTGTGATGATTGTTTTGATCTCCTTATATTCTTTTCAAAGAGTTTTATCATTCTCTCTAGCTTGTTCTGAAATATGAATCCTTTCTATATTCTTTGTTACTTTAATTGTAATGCACTGATCCACAATATAAAAAAACATTGAAAGTGTACTTTTTAGTCGCCCAAAATAGCGTAAATATTTATTCACATTTATTGCATAAATAATCATTTGTATTTACAATGCTTCTTTACTGTGAGGCATTCCTTTATAGAGACATTTTTCCTATAATAGCGCCTCTCAATTTATCACTATTTTCAAAACAGGATTTATTATGCTTAAAGCGATCGTTGTTGGCGCAAGTGGATACACTGGTGCAGAGTTAGCACAATTTTTAACACGCCACCCAGAGATTGAATTGGCAGGGTTATATGTTTCTGAAGGTAGTTTAGATAAAGGTAAAAAATTATCTGATTTATATGGCAACCTTGTTGGCGTTGTTGATCTTCCTTTGCAACCATTAGGTACTGCCGGTATCAAAACTGTTTGTGAAGGCATCGATATTGTTATTTTAGCGACCGCGCATGAAGTCAGCCATGATTTAGCACCATTATTTCTTGCTGAAAATACAGTGGTATTTGATCTGTCTGGCGCATTCCGTGTTCAATCTGCAGGCTTCTACGATAAATTCTATGGTTTCACTCATCAATACCCTGAGTTACTAGAGCAAGCCGTTTACGGTCTTGCTGAATGGAATGATGACGCGGTTAAGCAAACAGATCTTATTGCTGTTCCTGGCTGTTATACAACCGCTTCGTTAACTGCGCTTAAGCCATTGGCAGAAGCAGGTTTGATTAAAGCCGGTACTAAGCCAACTATCAATGCAACTAGTGGCGTTAGTGGCGCAGGTCGTAAAGCGAGCGTTGCAAGTAGTTTCTGTGAGGTGAGCCTACAACCTTACGGTGTGTTTACACATCGTCATAAGCCTGAAATTGATCAGCATTTAGGTTTGCCTGTGGTATTCACACCACATTTAGGTAGCTTCAAACGTGGTATCTTAGCGAGCATTAATGTGGTGCTAAAAGAGGGCGTCACTGCAGAGCAGGTGAATCAAGCTTACCAAAATGCTTATGCAGATAAACCGATTGTACGTTTAATGGAAGGGTCTTATCCTGCATTGAAAAATGTAGTGGGTACACCTTATTGTGATTTAGGTTGGGCAGTTGATGGAGATGATCTCGTTGTATTTAGTGCCATTGATAACCTTCTTAAAGGTGCTTCATCACAAGCAATCCAATGTATTAACTTACGTTTTGGTTTTGATATCACAACATCATTCTAATGAAAGAGTCTATAGCAATGAAACAACCGTTATTAATTAAACTTGGTGGTGCGGTACTTGAGAATGAACAAGCGCTCACTAATCTGTTCTCAGCATTAACAACCTACTTAGAAACAGAGCAACGTCCTCTATTATTAGTTCATGGCGGTGGTGTGATTGTTGAAGATGTTCTCGCTAAGATGAATATCAAAAGTGAAAAAAAGAATGGTCTACGTATAACACCCTTTGATCAAATTGGTTATGTTGCGGGTGCATTAGCCGGAACGTCAAATAAATTATTGATGGCTAAAGCTTTGCAAGCAGGGCTTTCAGCTGTTGGTTTATCATTAGCTGATGGTTTCAGTTGTACAGTAAAACAGATGGACCCAGATTTAGGTGCTGTGGGTGTGTGCGCACCTAATAAGCCTGAATTAATAAATCATCTATTGGCTGGTGGCTTTTTACCTGTTATTTCATCGATCGCCATTGGTGAAGATGGGCGTTTATATAACGTTAATGCAGATCAGGCTGCCATTGCTATCTGTGAGCTATTAAATGCGGAGCTAGTTTTTCTCTCTGATGTTGATGGTGTATGGGACGCACAGAAACAAGTTATTCCTGAGTTAAACACTCAATTAGCTGATACACTGATTGCTGGAAATGTTATACAAGATGGCATGGCAGTAAAAGTAAAAGCAGCTTTACAAGCGGCTGATCAGTTAGGTCATGTGATGCTTGCAAGCTGGAAAAACCCTGAAAATTTAGTATCACTGCTTGCGGGTCAAGCGGTGGGAACCAAAGTAATTAAATAGAGAAAGAATCATGAACGATCTGTTAACTGGTTTTGAAATGACTCAACAACAAGCATTAGACTTGATTGCATTGGGTAAAGAATTAAAAGCAAATCCTGCTAAATTCGCACAAGCGCTAGCAGGTAAAAGTGTCGTCACGTTATTTGAAAAGCAGTCGCTACGTACTCGAGTTACTTTTGATATCGGTGTGAATAAATTAGGTGGTCACGCGGTTTATTTAGACCAAGCCAATGGTGCGATGGGTAGCCGTGAAGATGTTAAAGACTTTGCTGCTAACATCTCTCGCTGGGCTGATTGTATTGTTGCACGTGTTTACGACCATAAAACATTGGTTGAGATGCAAGAGTACTCGACAGTGCCTGTGATTAACTCGCTGTGTGATCTTTACCATCCTTGCCAAGGTATGGCAGATTTCCTAACGGTGGCACAAAACTATGATGATGTGTCAAAAGTTAAACTGGCTTATATCGGTGATGGTAATAACGTGACTCACTCGCTGTTTATTGCTGGTGCTATTTTAGGTGCAACAGTTACTGCGGTTTGTCCAATCGGTCACAGCCCTGATGCGCAAATTCTAAAACAGGCACAAGATATTGCAGCAAAAACAGGTGCAACTATCACTGTGACTGATAAAGTTGAAGATATTAAAGGCTTTGATGTCGTTTATGGTGATACTTGGTTATCAATGGGTGATGACACTCCACTTGAGCAAATTAAAGCTAAGTTTATGCCTTACCAAATTAATCAAGAACTACTCGATACAACGGGTATAAAACATGTTTTACATTGCCAGCCAGCACATCGTGGATTAGATATTACTTCAGAAGTGATGGATGGGCCTGCTTCATTGATTTTTGATCAAGCAGAAAATAGAATGCATATACAAAACGCAATTATGTTGACGTTAATTAACAAATAAGGAACGGCTGCAAAATTACTTGCGCTTTTGTTTTCAAAATAACCAGTTATTTAGGATCAGCTTTAAAATTAATTACTCTTTTTTCAAAACAACCTGTCATTTAGGGTTTTTTAGAAACAATTTAGAGCAAGTTATTTTATAACGAGTCCTTCAGTTTTTTGAAAACAATTTAGCGCAAGTTATTGTGTAACGAGTCCTAAGTATTGATGAAAGGAAAATAATCAATGAGTAAAGTAAAAAAAGTAGTACTCGCCTATTCTGGTGGTTTAGATACGTCGGCTATCATTCCATGGTTAAAAGAGACCTATGATGATTGTGAAATCGTTGCTTTTTGTGCTGATGTTGGCCAAGGCGAAGAAGAGTTAGTGGGCCTGCATGAAAAAGCGATCGCATCAGGTGCTTCTGAATGTCACATCGTAGACCTTAAAGAAGAGTTTGTTGCAGATTACATCTACCCAACCATCGCTTCTGGTGCTGTATATGAAGGTACTTACCTTTTAGGTACATCAATGGCGCGCCCGATCATTGCTAAAGCGCAGGTTGAAGTTGCACTTAAAGTGGGTGCTGATGCTGTTTGTCATGGTTGTACTGGTAAAGGTAATGACCAAATCCGTTTTGAAAGCTGTTTTGCTGCCCTTGCGCCTGAGATTAAAGTAATTGCTCCATGGCGTGAGTGGGACATGGTTTCTCGTGAAGACCTATTGGATTACCTTGCTGAGCGTAATATCGAAACAACAGCTTCTGCAACTAAAATCTACAGCCGTGATGCTAACGCATGGCACATTTCTCACGAAGGTGGTGAGCTAGAAGACCCATACAATGAACCATCTAAAGGTGTTTGGACGATGACGGTTGATCCGTTAGATGCGCCAAATGAGCCTGAGTACGTAACATTAAAGGTTGAAAACGCACGTGTTACTGCCGTTGATGGTGTTGAATTATCTCCTTACGACGCATTAATGCTGTTAAATGAAAAAGCTGCTGCACATGGTGTCGGTCGTGTAGATATCACTGAAAACCGTACTGTTGGTATGAAGTCTCGTGGTTGTTACGAAACACCAGGAGGTACAGTGATGGTGACTGCGCTTCGTGGTATCGATGAGCTTGTACACGATAAACCTTCTCGCCGTTGGCGTGATCAAGTGGGTCAAGAATTTGCTCACTTAGTTTACGATGGTCGTTGGTTTACACCACTGTGTGGTTCTCTACTTGCAGCTTCAGAATCACTAGCTGCAGACGCAAATGGTGAAGTCGTTGTTCGTCTTTACAAAGGTCAAGCAACAGCGGTTAAGAAAAAATCGCCAAACAGCCTTTACTCTGAAGAGTTTGCAACTTTTGGTGATGACAATGTTTATGACCAAAAACATGCAGAAGGTTTCATCCGTCTTTACTCACTATCAAGCCGTATCCGTAACTTGAATAATAAGTAAAGTCAGTGAAATAGATTGTAAGTTCCTGCTTCGTTTTACGTTGCGGGAATTTCTATTTTTATAGGTTCTTAGGAAGTAACAAGAATCTATAAAAATAGACTTGATCTAATCATAGAAAGAAATGGAGTTATAGAATGGCATTATGGGGCGGACGTTTTAGCCAAGCGGCAGACGTAAAATTTAAATTATTCAATGACTCATTACGGTTTGACTACCGCCTAGCTGAGCAAGATATTATTGGTTCAATTGCTTGGTCGAAAGCATTACTGAGCGTTAATATTTTAACCGTTGAAGAGCAACTTCGTTTAGAAGATGCATTAAACGACTTATTGGTATCAGTGCAAGCGAATCCAAAGCAAGTATTACAATCAGATGCAGAAGATATTCACTCATGGGTTGAAATTCAACTTATTCAGCGTGTTGGTGATTTAGGTAAAAAATTACATACGGGACGTAGCCGTAATGACCAAGTCGCAACTGATTTAAAATTGTGGTGCAAGAAAACAGCACAAGAGTTGATTGTTCATTTAGATAGCCTCGAAGCTAAATTAATTGAACTAGCACGTACTCATCAAGCTGTTGTACTTCCGGGCTACACGCATTTACAGCGTGCTCAACCAGTAACATTTTCACACTGGTGTTTGGCATACTTAGAAATGTTAGAGCGTGATCATAGCCGTTTAGAAGGTTGTTTAGAGCGTTTAGATACATGTCCTTTAGGTAGTGGCGCATTGGCAGGTACTGGGTACCCGATGGATAGAACTGCATTAGCGCATTCGTTAGGCTTTAAACGCGCAACACGAAACAGCTTAGATTCAGTTTCAGATCGTGACCACGTTGTTGAGCTAATGAGCTGTGCAACATTATCGATGGTACATTTATCTCGTATGGCAGAAGATCTTATCTTCTACAACAGTGGTGAATCTGGCTTTATCGAAATGTCAGATCAAGTCACTTCTGGTTCATCACTGATGCCACAAAAGAAAAATCCAGATGCAATGGAGCTTATCCGTGGTAAGTCTGGACGTGTTTTTGGTTCATTAGCTGGCATGTTAATGACACTTAAAGCATTACCACTTGCATACAACAAAGATATGCAAGAGGACAAAGAAGGCCTGTTTGATGCATTAGATACTTGGGGCGATTGTCTTGAGATGGCATCAATGGCATTAACTGATCTTAAAGTAAATGAAGAGCGCACCAAAGAAGCCGCACAAGGTGGCTACTCAAATGCGACTGAACTGGCAGATTACTTAGTTGCGAAAGGTATTCCATTCCGTGAAGCACACCATATCGTAGGTGTTGCGGTTGTTGCTGCTATTGAAAAAGGCGTGCCACTAGAAGATTTAAGTGTTGCTGAATTTAAAGAGTTCTCAGAAGTCATCGAAGAAGATGTTTATCCAACACTCACATTAGAAGCAACATTGGCTGCGCGTACTGCATTGGGTGGAGTATCACCAGATCAAGTAGAGCATGCATTAAAAGAAGCAGAGCAACGCCTTGCTGAACGTGACACTTCTGGCATTGTTATCCGTGCTGCTCGTTTGACAGATATTGATCGCATAGCATCAATGGTAAATCATTGGGCTGACAAAGGTGAAAATCTACCAAGAGATAAAAGTGATTTAGAAAACTCCATCGATGAATTTGCAGTGACGGAAATAGATGGACAAGTAACAGGTTGTGCTTCAGTTCATATTTATGATACTGGCTTGGCAGAAATTCGTTCTTTAGGTGTTGAACCAGGTTTTGAAGGGCGAGGCCAAGGTAGTGCCTTGGTTGAGCTACTGCTTAAACGTTCAGAGAAACAAGCTATCAAACGTCTGTTTGTATTAACGCGCATGCCTGATTTCTTCATGAAACTTGGATTTAGCCCAGAAAGTAAATCTACAATGCCAGAAAAGGTATTAAAAGATTGTGCGATATTTGTAAGTGAACATGCAAGTGATGAAAAGGCACTTGAGTTAAATTACAAAACAAGCATGTTATTGCATAAAGAGATGAGAAAAAGCTAATCGCAGTGACTACAGTTAGCATATGAAAAAAGGCGTATTTCTATAATGATAGAAGTACGCCTTTTTTGTTTAACAAGCTAGTTGAGTATTTATATGATACAAATTTACTAACTTAACTATACGGCGACATAAATTATTCTGCATTCTCGGTTAAATATTCATTTTTTAAATTAACGTAATGGGTGGCTGAACGTTTCAAAAATGCAAGCTCTTGCTCAGTTAATGGGCGGGCCGCTTTAGCTGGCGATCCAACATATAAGAAACCAGAAGCCAATACTTTATTAGGTGGAACTAATGCACCGGCTGCTAAAATGATGTCATCTTCAATAGTTACATTGTCTAAAACAATGGCACCCATCCCGATTAAAACACGAGAGCCTATTTCGCAGGCATGTAACATCGCTTTATGACCTACAGTAACATCTTCGCCTATATGTAAAGAGTAACCATCAACACTCGCTTCACCTTTACGGGCAACATGGAGCACCGAACCATCTTGAATATTAGTGCGTGCACCTACTTTTATATTATTAACATCACCACGTAAAACGCACATTGGCCAAATACTAACATCATCTGCAAGTTCAACATCACCAATGACGGTTGCAAAAGGGTCAATATAAACATCATTAGCAATTTTAGGGGAGATGCCTTTATAAGAGCGTAAAACAGGAAACATAACAAACCTTAATTAAGAGATAAAAAAGTAACTATACGACACAAAAGTGTGAGTAACAAAGTGAAATCTGTGGATAACTTGTGGTTAAAGGGGGTATAAAAATTAAATACGATTTTATACAAATAAACGCTTGCTAATGTGATCTCAATCCCTATAATGCGACCCCACAGACACGGACGGCAACGCAAGTTACCAACCAAGTCCGAAGCAACAAGCT